>NZ_JAQISV010000030.1:0-93219 GCF_048569675.1 Geodermatophilus sp. CPCC 206100 | reverse complement strand
TCCTCAACGACCTCCTCGGCCTCGACCTGATCGGGCTCGAGGGCGTCGACGTCCGGGGTCGGCGCATCGCCGGGATCGAGTGCGCGGGGGCGCCCGACCGCCGGGGCCACCTCAAGGGCCCGACGGTGGTCCACGCGGTCGTGGCCGGCCGAGGACCTTCGGGGGGAGCTCGTGCTCGGCCCACCAGGGTGGGCAGAGCTGGAGCTCCCGCAGCGACCTACTCGGGCCGTCCCCGTTGGGCGGGTCAGACGGTCTCGGGCACCCGCAGGTGCGCGACGGCGAGGTCCATCTCGGCGAGGTCCACGATCTTGGCTCCCATGGCGCGGGCGAACTGCTCGCGCAGGGACCGCGCGTGCCGGCGCACCAGCGCCAGCGACTCGCGGCTGTCGAAGCTGGTCGCGCTGACCGTCCGCCCCTGGCGCCGGTCGACGAGCATGCTGACGCTGCAGAAGCCGGGCAGCTCCTGGAGCTTGGGCAGCAGGTTGATCCGGTAGGCGGCGAGCAGTTCGTCGACGTGGTCGGGAGCGACGCGGGCCCAGGTGAGCTGCGCGCCGGCGCCGTCCCCGGCCGGGCGCTCCCGGTGCAGGACCGCGATCTCCCACTGGTGGACGTCGGCCCGGGTGCCGCCGATGGTCTGGACGAGGCGCTCCTGGACGGTGCGGTCCTCCTCGGCGGTGGCGCGCATCGCGCGCTCGTCGGCCCACGCCGTCGCGACGACGAGGCGGCCGTCGTCCGGGTCGGTGAGGACGGACATCCCGACGCACTCCTCGGTCCGCTCGACCGCCGGCAGCACCTCCTCGCGGAGGTAGGTGACGCCCTGCTCGATGCGGTCGGGGTTGCCTCGGATGCTGGTGGATCGCGCGTACAAGCGGCTGCTCCTCCCGGGCGGGGGTGTGACGCCGCTCACCTTCCCGGCCGCCCGTCAGCCGGGCAAGCAGTCAGGCGCTGCCCTCCGCGGCGATGAGGTCGGCGACCTCCTGCGGCCGGGTCGAGCAGTCGTCGTCGGCGGGCGGCTGGTCGGCAGCGAGCCCCTCGATGCCGAGGTCCTCGACGGGCTGGAAGCCGAGCCGGTCGAGATGACCGGGCACCCGGTTCTGCGCGTTCACGACGTGCGAGCGGGACAGCCAGCCGAGGCCGTCCTCGACGTCGAAGTCGAGGCCGCCGCCCGGGGCGCGGCGGACGTGCCCGGGCGAGGGGAGGAGGCCGACGATCTGCACGGCCTGCTCGACCGGGAGCTCCTGCGGCGGGGTGTCGAAGTAGTACCAGCTCGCCGCGCAGACGCCGTAGATCGTCGGGCCGAACTGGGCGTAGTTGACGTAGAGCTCGAGCATCCGCCGGTCACTGAGGGCGAACGACAGCTCCACGGACAGGCCCGCCTCGACCGCCTTGCGCCAGGCGCTCATCTCCTGGTTGAGGAACAGGTTCTTGGCGACCTGCTGCGGGATGGTCGAGCCGGTCGGGTCCTCCTCGCCGGCCAGGTGCGCCTGCGCGCGGTCCCACAGCTCGTCCCAGGCGAAGGCGCCGGAGCGGTAGGGCAGCTCGGCGTCCTCGTGCGCGACGACCGCGGCGAGGAAGTTGCGGGAGACGTGCTCGATCGGTACCGACTGCTGGAGAGCGCCGGCGGGGTTGGCCGCCATGAACGCGGTGGTCGGCGGGTCGATCCACTGCAGGGACAGGACCACCAGCGCCTGGACGACGACGACCGCCGCGAGCCCCGTGCCGAGGCGGCGGGCGAGCCGGCGGGGCGGCCGCGGGGCGTCGGGACGCCGGTCCTCGTCCGGCCGGTGCCGGCGCGCCGGCCGCTCCTCCTCGGGGGCGTAGCGGTACGGGTCGTCTCCCGCGGCGTACCGGTCGGGGACGTCGGATCGCGTAGGTGGCGGGGCTGCCGGCCGGTCGGTCATCCGCCAGCGGCGGGTGAGGGTCCGGCGGTCCGGCGGGACGTGGGCCATGGGTCGGGGACTCTCCCTGGTCGACGAACCGTCATGCTACGGCTACCCACGGTGCGGCGCGGTGAGTTCCGGACCACTGTTCGGTCTCCCTCGCATGGAGACGATGCAGATCGACCTCGGCGCGCAGGCCGAGGTGCTCAAGCGCGTGGTGGCCGGCGTCCGGGACGAGCAGCTCGGGGATCCGACGCCGTGCCCCGACATGACGGTGGCCACGCTGCTCGACCACGTCGCCGGGCTCGCCGTGGGGCTGCGGCTGTCGGCCGAGAAGACCCCGGACCCCTCGCCGCCGCAGCCCAGCGCCGACCACCTCCCGCCGCAGTGGCGCACGGTCATCCCGGCCGAGCTGGACGCGCTGGTCGCCGCGTGGCGCAAGCCGGAGGCCTGGCAGGGCGAGACCGCCGCGGGCGGCGTGGCCATGGCCGCGGTCGGCATCGGCCTGGTGACCGTCGACGAGGTGCTGGTGCACGGGTGGGACCTCGCCGTCGCCACCGGTCAGGAGTTCGAGGCCGACCCGCCGGCGGTCGACGCGGCGACGATGTTCGCGGCGGAGGTCGCGGCCGGGCCGGTGGAGCCGGGCCTGTTCGGCCCGCCGGTGCCCGTGCCGGACGACGCCCCGCCGCTGCACCGGCTGCTCGGCCTCACCGGCCGCGATCCGAACTGGCGCCCGCCGGCCTGATCAGCCGACGACGAAGGCGGTCGACCGGGGGCCGTCGCCGTCGATGCACGCGCCGGTGACGACGACGTCCCCGTCCTGGCCGAGCGGGGTGACGGCCCCGAAGACCCCGGTGCCGTCGCACAGCTTCACCGCGCCGACCCGTTCGCCGCTCGCGAGGTCGATGGTCACCAACTCGGCAGGATAGGAGAGGTCGGCCAGCGGCACGGAGGCGAGCCGGCCGTCGGGGGAGACGACGAGGTCCAGGGCGGTGTCGCCGGCGCCCTCGAGGTCGGCCGACGTCCGCAGCGCGCCGTCCACCACGCTGACCAGCCGCCCGGTGGCGCGGGACTCACCGAGGTGGACGGCGGCGACGGCGGTGCCGTCCGCGGTGACCTGCAGGCCGGTCCCGGTGCTCTCGCGCTCGCGGACCAGCTCGACCGGCTCGCCGACCGGCCGCAGCGCCGCGTCGAGGGTCACCAGCTCGGCGCCGGTGCCGCCGGCGGGTCGGGGGGCGGCGACGAGGGCGGCGAGCCCGCCGTCGGGGGTGGGGGCGAGGTGGGTGACGGGTGCGGGCGCCGTGCCGGTGCCGGTGACCGCGCCCGTCGCGACGTCCACGGCGGTGATCGCGGGGCCGCGGGCGGCGTAGAGGGTGCGGCCGTCGGTCGTCAGGGCGGCGGCGTCCGGCCGACCGCCCTGCCAGGGGATGGCGGTGGGCTCGGCGGCGCGGGGCGGCAGGGTGAGCAGCGCGTCGTCCGCGACGAGGACGGTGCCGTCTGGCGCGACGACCAGCTGCGCGGTGGCGGAGACGGCGGGCACGGCGCGGACGCCGACCGCCGTCGGCCCGGCCTCGCCGACCGTCAACTCGACCAGCCAGCTCTGCGGACTGTCCGGAGCGCCGAGCAGGGCGACCGGCGTCCCGTCCGGGGCGGAGGCGAGGTCGTAGAGGACGACGTCGCTGCCGACGGCGTCGTCCAGGTCGACGGTGCCGACCAGGTCGCTGGTGTCCAGTGCCGGGCTGCCGTCCCCGCGCCGCTCGTCGGCGGTGCACCCGGCCGCCGCCAGGACGAGCGCCACGGCCGCGGCGGTGCGGCGAGCGACGGGCACGGCGGCTCCCGGACGTGGGGGAGCCGAAGCGTGCGCGTGGTGCGTGACCGGCGCAACCTGCCGGTCCGCCGCCGGGACTGCCGATAGGGCAGGAGAGGCGGCGGACAGACCACGACCCCCGCTGCCCGGGGAGATGCGTACGCATGGCTCGACAGCGACGACTCGGGGACGGGTTGGCGACGCTCGGTGGAGCACGCCCCGACGTCCTGGAGGCGGCGCCCGGAGCGCGGCCGCGGTTCGTCGCGCTGGGCGGCGTCCTGCTGAGCACCGGGGGGCTCGCCGTCCTGTCGGCGGCGTTCGCGGTGCACATGGCGCTGGGCGTGTGGTGGCCGTTCGCCCTGGTCATCGGCCTGGGCTGGGGCGCCGTCGTCGTCAACCTGGACCGGATGCTGCTGGTCGGGATGGCGCACGACGCCTCGCTCAAGCGGAACCTGGCGCTCGCCGTTCCGCGGGTGGGGCTGGCCTTGGTGCTCGGCGTCGTCGTCGCGACGCCGCTGACGCTGCAGGTGTTCCACAAGGAGATCGACACCGAGATCGTGGCGATGCAGGCGGAGGCCGCCGACGCCTACCGGACGTCGCTCGAGTCTGACGCGCGCTTCGCCGGCCTGCCGGCGCTGCAGGAGAAGGTGGCGACGCAGGAGTCGGTCGTCGCGTCCGGGGGTCAGAGCGACCCGGCGCTCGCGCCGGTGCACGCTTCGGTGGCCGACCGGCAGGCCGCCTACGACGCGGCGCTGGGCACCCAGCGGGAGCTCGAGGCCAAGGCGCAGTGCGAGCTGGACGGAACCTGCGGCACCGGTGACGCGGGCACGGGGACGGCGTACGTGCAGGCGCGGGCCGCCGCGGACGCGCAGGTCGCGGTGGTCGCCTCGGCGCGGTCGGAGCTGGACGCGGCGGTGGCTGCGGCGTCGTCGGCCGAGGCCCGGAGTGCCCAGCTGGCGGCGTCCTCGCTGGACGGCGACCGCGCCGAGCTGGAGCGGCTGACCGCGGAGCAGGACCGCCTGCAGGGCGCGTTCGACGCGACCAACGAGGGGTCGGGCGGGATCCTCGCGCGGCTGGAGGCGCTGGACCGGCTCGGCGACGAGAACGCCACGCTGGCGGCCGCGCAGTTCATGCTGTCGCTGCTGTTCATGTGCGTGGAGATCCTGCCGGTGCTCATGAAGCTGCTGCTCAACTTCGGCCCGCCGTCGGCCTACGACCGGCTCGCCGCGCTGCGCGACTCCGGGGACGTCGAGGTCGAGGAGATGCAGAAGGAGTCGCGGCTGGTCGTCGCCGCCGCCCGCGAGGAGCTGCTGGTGATGGCGGAGAAGGACCGGATCGACCGGCAGAAGGAGGCCATCGCGGGCCGGCGCCGGGCGGCCGAGGCGCTGGTCGCCGAGCAGGCGGCACGGGCCGCCGCTGGACCGGTCGCTCCTGCCGAGGCGCCGTCCGCTGCGGAGCCGGTGCGGCCGTGGGACACCGGGCCGATCCGCCTGGCCCGCGCCGCCGCCCGGACGGTGAACTCGGTGCGCCGGCGTCCGACGGACCGCGTGCCCGCCTGATCCTCGCGGCCCTCCCCGGCCCCTCCGTGGTCTGATGCCCTCCGGGTGTCAGCCGGCGGAGGGGCCGGTGGCGTTGCTGGGGGTGTGCTCGTGACGACTGACTCGGGTTCGACGTCGGGCGAGGTGCTGCTCGAGGTGGACGGCGCGGTGGCGATGGTGACGCTGAACGCGCCGGAGCGGCGCAACGCGCTGACGCCAGAGATGGCGCGAGAGCTGATCGCGGTGTTCGACGAGGTGGACGCGCGGCCGTCGATCGGGGCGCTCGTCGTCCGGGCGGTGGGGAAGTCCTTCTGCGCGGGCGGGGACATCGCGACCCTGACCGCCGCCGGCCGCGACCCCGCTGAGCCGTCGGCGTACGAGGGGATGTCGGCGATCTACGACTCCTTCTACCGGCTGGGGCAGGTCCGCGTGCCGACCGTCGCCGCGGTGCGCGGGTCGGCGGTGGGCGCCGGGATGAACATGCTGCTGGCGACCGACCTGCGGATCGTGGCGTCCGACGCCCGGCTGCTGTGCGGATTCCTCAAGCGCGGGATGCACCCGGGCGGCGGGCACTTCGTGATCCTGTCCCGGCTGATCGGCCGCGAGGCAGCGGCGGCGATGGCGCTGTTCGGCGAGGAGGTCTCCGGTGCCCGCGCCGCCGAGCTGGGCTTGGCCTGGGAGGCGGTGGACTCCGACGCCGTGGAGCCGCGCGCGCTGGAGCTCGCCGCCCGCGTCGCCGCGGACCCGGAGCTGGCGCGGGTGGCGGTGGGCAACTTCCGGCGCGAGGTCGCCGGCGGCGCGGTGAGCTGGGAGGTCGCGACGCAGTTCGAGCGCTCGGCGCAGATGTGGTCGATGCGCCGGTCCGCCGGCTGATCGTTCCGGGGATCCGCCCGGGCCCAAGCCTCGGCGCGCGGCCCGCTCGGCATGCCTCTGCACGGTCGGTGTCCGGCGGGCAACCGGTACGGAGGATCGCCGAAGACCGGCGCGCCGCCGCGGCGAACGGGCTTGATCACCGCGACCCGCGGCGGGAGCCTCCCGACCGCTCCCCGCCGTCGCCCGGGCCCCGCCGGCACCAGCGGCCGGATCTCGGGTGGATCGGCCGGAGCCCTGTCCACCGAGGGAGGTTCGAGATGAAGTACCTGTTGGAGTGGAAGAACCGGAGCGGGGCGTCCGCGCAGGAGAACCTGGCGTCCTTGAAGCGGTCGCTCGAGGTGTTCGGCAAGTGGACGCCCGCCACGACCGTGCACCAGTTCCTCGGCCGGGTCGACGGGGCGGGCGGCTTCGCCGTGATCGAGTCCGACGACGCGTCCGCCGTCGCCAAGGACTGCGCGATCTTCTCGCCCTACCTCGAGTTCACCGTGCACCCGGTGGTCGACATCCAGGAGGGCGCCAGGCTGCTCCAGCAGGCGGTGGACTTCAACGAGACCGTCTGAGGTCCCCGGCTGATGCGCCCGGCGCCGTTCCGGACCGGGGTCCGGGACGGCGCCGGCCGGGCGGGCGGGGCCGCCGGGCTCAGACGGTCTCGGGCACCCGCAGGTGGGCGAGGACGAGGTCCATCTCCGCGACGTCCACGATGTCGATGCCCATGGACTGCACGGCCTGCTCTCGGACCATGCGGGCCTGCTCGCGGGTCTGCTCCATGGCCGAGCGGCTCTCGAGGACGACCGTCCCGACGGCCCGGCCTCCCTCGCGGTCGACGAGCAGGCTGAGGCTGCAGAAGCCCGGCATCTCCTGGATGCGCGGCATGGTCCTCGTGCGGTAGATGTCCAGGACCTCGTCGATCCGGCCCGGGTCGGCGCGGGACCAGGTGACCCGGCAGCAGGCTCCGTCGCCGGTGGTGTGCTCGCGGTGCAGGACGGCGATCTCCCACTCCTGGACCTCGGGGTCGCCGGTGGCACCGAAGCGCTCCATCATGCGCTCGCGCATGGGGTGGACGCGTTCCGCGCTGGCCTGCATGGCCATGCGGTCCCGCCAGGCCGAGGTGGCGATGCACCGGCCGCTCTCGCGGTCACACATCATGGACAGGCCGACGCAGCCGTCCATGTCGCGCATCGCCGGCCAGACCTCGTCGCTCATGTAGGCGGTGGCCTCGTCGATCCTCGCGGGGTCGCACATCAGGGTGGTGGAACGGGCGTACATGTCCCGGCTCCTCTCGGACCGGCGGCAACACCCCTGCGGCATCGCCGCACGGGCCGAGCGTCCTCCCCGACAGCGGCGGACGACGGTGCCGAACGTCCCGCGCTACGGAGACCGGCCCCTGTGGACGAACGGTCACCCGTGCCCGGCCCGCCGCTAACCTCGGGCCGTGCGGGAGGAGCTGGGACCGGCGCTCACCGACGGGCTCATCCGCCGCTCGGTCGGTGACCAGGCCTGGCTGCGGGGGGCCGCGTACGCACGCGAGGGCCGGGTCTCGGAGCTCTCCTCCCTCCGCGCGACCGGACGGGTCGAGGGCGTGGTGGCCGGCAGCCAGGGGCGGCGCTACCGGACGGTGGCCGAGTACGACGGCACCGAGCGCCGGTGGTGGGGGGAGTGCAGCTGCCCGGTCGGCCTCGACTGCAAGCACGTCGCCGCGCTGCTCGTCGCGGCCCGGCGGACCCTGTCGCCGGCCGGGGCGTCCCGCGCGCCGGACTGGGAGCTCGCGCTGGCCGATCTGCAGCCCGCCGTGCCGGCCGGTTCGGGCGCGGGCACCCCGATCGCCCTGCAGTTCGACGTCGAGAGAGCGAACCGCCGCACCGGCGCGGCGGAGGTGTCGGTGCGGCTGCGCCCGGTCGTGCCCGGCCGGAACGGCCGCTGGATCCGCACCGGCGTGTCCTGGCGGACCCTGCCCTACGACTGGGCGGGGCAGCGCGACCCGGCGCACGTCGACGCGCTGCAGGGGCTGCACCGGGCGCACCGGGCGGCCGACGAGGGCGCCGGCTCCGCCTACTCCTACGGCTCCGTTGACGTGCCGGTGCGGCTCGAGGAGTTCGGCCCGGAGCTCTGGCCCGCTCTCCAGCGGGCCGTCGACGAGGGCGTGCCCCTCCTGACCGCCCGCGGCGGCGCCGTCTCGGTCGTCCCCGAGCCAGGCGCGCTCGCCGTGGATGTGCGCCGGGACGGCGAGGCGGGCCTGCGGGTCGAGCCCGTCGTCGACCTGGGCGACGAGGTCAGCGTCCCGGCTGATGCGGGGCTGCTGCTGGGCAGCCCGCCGCACGGCGTCGCGCTCCTCTCCGGCACCGACGGGCTGCCGGAGGGCCTCGTCCCGGCCGACGGCCTGGTCCTCGTCCCGCTGCAGCTGGTGCCGCGGCAGGTGGAGCGGCTCGTCACCGGCGGTCCCGTGCGGGTGCCCGCGGCCGACCGTGCCCGCTTCCTCACGCACTTCTACCCGGCGCTGCGCCGCGCGCTGGCGGTGCGCTCCTCCGACGGCTCGGTGGAGCTGCCCGAGGTCCTGCCGCCGCAGCTGTGCCTGTCCGTCGAGCACGCGCCGGGCCACCGGGCCCGCCTCACCTGGTCGGTGCTGTACCGCACGGGCGACGACGTCCGGCGGGTGCCCCTGGCTCCGGGCCGCCCGGAGGCCGGCCGCGACGGGGGCGCGGAGGACCGGCTGCTGCGTGCCCTGCCCGCGCCGCCGGACCGGCTCCTGCGGATCTGGCACGTCGGCGCATCCCCGCGGCCGGTGCCGGTCGCCGAGCTGGCGGGCGTGGACGCCGCCGTCCTCACGACCGAGTTCCTGCCCCGGCTGGCCGCTGCGGGCGTGCTCGTCGAGGTGACCGGGGAGCCGCCGGACTACCGGCGGACCGAGGCCGCGCCGGTCGTGTCCGTGTCGGCCACCGACGGTGGTGGTAGGGACGGCGACTGGTTCGACCTCGGCGTCACGGTCACCGTGGACGGCGAGGACATCCCCTTCGCCCCGCTGTTCGCGGCGCTGGCGGCGGGGGAGGAGTTCCTGCTGCTGCCCAGCGGCACCCTGTTCGACGTCCGCCGCCCGGAGCTGGACCGGCTGCGCAGGCTGATCGACGAGGCGAAGGCGCTGCAGGAGGCCGACGGCCCGGGGTTGCGGATCAGCCGGTACCAGGCCGGGCTGTGGGACGAGCTGGTGGAGCTCGGGGTCGTGGCCGAGCAGAGCGAGCGGTGGGCGAGCGACGTCCGGACGCTGCTGGACGTCGACGACGCGGCGCCACCTGCGGCGCCGGCCGGGCTGGCCGCGCAGCTGCGCCCGTACCAGGTGCAGGGCTTCCAGTGGCTGTCGGTGCTCTGGGACGCCGGGCTCGGCGGGGTGCTCGCCGACGACATGGGCCTGGGCAAGACGCTGCAGACCCTGGCGCTGGTCTGCCGGGCGCAGGAGGCGGGGGAGCTGACCGCACCGGTGCTGGTCGTGGCGCCCACCAGCGTGGTGTCGAACTGGGCGCGCGAGGCGGCCCGGTTCGCGCCCGGCCTCGCCGTCCGGACCATCGAGGCCACCGGCCGCAAGCGCGGCACGTCCCTGGCAGAGGCGGTCGAGGGCGCGGACCTGGTCGTCACCTCGTACACGCTGCTGCGGCTGGGCGAGGACGAGTACCGCGCGCTGCCGTGGAGCGGGCTGGTGCTCGACGAGGCGCAGTTCGTGAAGAACCACCAGGCCAAGACCTACTCCGCCGCGCGACGGCTGCCCGCGCGGTTCAAGCTGGCGATCACCGGCACCCCGGTGGAGAACAACCTGATGGACCTGTGGTCCATGCTCTCGATCGTCGCGCCCGGGCTGTTCCCCAGCCCGCAGCGGTTCACCGAGCACTACCGGACGCCGATCGAGCGCGGCGGCGACGCCGAGGCGCTGGCCGCGCTGCGCCGGCGGATCCGGCCGCTGATGCGCCGCCGCACCAAGGAGCAGGTGGCCGCCGAGCTGCCGCCCAAGCAGGAGCAGGTGCTCGAGGTGGCCCTGACCCCCAAGCACCGCAAGGTCTACGACACCCACCTGCAGCGGGAGCGCCGCAAGGTGCTCGGCCTGGTCGACGACCTGCAGTCCAACCGGTTCACCATCTTCCGGTCGCTGACGTTGCTGCGGCAGCTCGCGCTGGACCCGGCGCTGGTGGACGACAGCTACGCCGGCGTCGGGTCGAGCAAGGCCGACGCGTTCCTCGAGCACCTGCAGGAGGTGGTGGCCGAGGGGCACCGCGCGCTGGTGTTCAGCTCGTTCACCGGCTTCCTGGGCACCGTGCGCGGGCGGCTGGACGCTTCCGGGTTGCCGTATGCCTACCTCGACGGGCGGACGCGCGACCGGCAGCGGGTGATCGATTCGTTTCGTTCCGGCCACGCTCCGGTGTTCCTGATCAGCCTCAAGGCCGGCGGGGTCGGGCTGAACCTGACCGAGGCGGACTACGTCTTCGTGCTCGACCCGTGGTGGAACCCGGCGGCGGAGGCGCAGGCGGTCGACCGCACCCACCGGATCGGCCAGGACAAGACGGTGATGGTCTACCGGCTGGTCGCCGCGGACACCATCGAGCAGAAGGTGATGGCGTTGCAGGAGCGCAAGCGCGACCTGTTCGCCCGGGTGCTGGACGACGACGGCGGCGCGCTGTCCGGTGCCCTGACGGCCGAGGACATCCGCGGATTGTTCACCTGACTGCCGGCCGGCCGCGTCCCCGAGATCCCGGCACGGGGCGTTCGTCAGACGTGAATGACGCGGAGCCCGGCGAGGTCGGCGAGGACGTCGATGACGAGCCGGGTGGAGGTCAGACGGTCTCGGGCACCCGGAGGTGGGCGAAGACGAGCTCCATCTCCGCGACGTCGAGGATGTCGACGTCCATGGCGTTGGTGCTCTCCTCCCGCAGCATGCGGGCCTGATCGCGGGACTGCTCGAGGGCGGAGCGGCTCTCGAACACGGCCGTGCCGACGGCGCGGCCGCTGTCGCGGTCGATCAGCATGCTCAGGCTGGAGAAGCCGTGCATCTGCTCGATCCGCGGCATGATCCTCGTGCGGTACATGTCCAGCAGCTGGTCGGCCCGGCTGGGGTCGGTGCGGAGCCAGGTGATCCGGCAGCAGGCGCCCTCACCGGTGGCGTGCTCGCGGTGCAGGACGGCGATCTCCCACTCGCGGATCTCCGGCTCACCGACGCCGGCCCCGAAGCGGTCGACCATCTGCTCGCGCATGGGGTGGACGTGCTGGTCGCTGGCCCGCATGGCCTGCCGGTCCTCCCAGGCCGAGGTGGCGATGTACTTGCCGCTCTCGCGGTCGCACATCATGGACAGACCGATGCAGCCGTCCATGTCGCGCATCGCCGGCCAGACCTCCTCGCCCATGTAGGCGATGGCCTCGTCCATCGACGCGGGGAAGATCATCAGGATGGTGGATCGGGCGTACATGTCCCGGCTCCTTCCGTGCCGTGCTGTCACCGGCGAGCCTCCTCGCCCGGGACGTCGGACGACGGTGCCGAACGTCCCGCGCTACGTGCCCGCGGCGTCGTCGCCGGGCAGCCACTTCCGGACCTCGACGTCGACGGCGACGGTGGTGCCGAGCGAGCACAGGACGCCGACCAGCTCGGTGGCCACCCGCTGCAGCAGTAGGTGGTGCGGCGGGATGGTCAGCCGGCGGCGGTGCTGAGCGGATCGGAGGCGCGGCGGATCTGCTCCTGCATCCAGCTCCGCGTGAACCGGTACTCCGGGCTGCGGAGCGGCTGGAGGTAGGGGTCGAGCAGGGCTGTTTCGGTGACCTTGCCCGGGGTCGATCAGGTGGGCGTCAGCGGCGATGCGGTGGAGTGCCGGGGAGTCGCCGTCCCGGCCGGCGGCGAGCAGCGGGCCGAGCCGAAGTCGAGGACGCCGGGTCATCTGTCCGGTAGGAGGCGGAAGTTGCCTGGGTGCGGGTCGCCGTGTATGCGGTGGGCTCGGGCGGGGCCGGAGGCGAGGAGACGGACGAGGAGCTGGCCGGCGCAGTAGCGGTCGTCCTGAGTGCCGTCAGCGATGACGGGGACAGTGAAGGGACGCCGACCCTCTCGGTGATCAGCACCTGGCCCTGGACGGCGAGCACGTCGGGGACGGCGATGTCCGGGTCGCCGCGGACGGCGTCGGCGAAGGCCCGCTGCGCCTCGGCTTCCCGCTGTTAGTCGGCGGATCGCCTACGCCGCGGCGGTGTTCCAACGTCGCCTGGCCCAGGGCCAAGCGCTGGGCCCAGCGCTACCGCGCCGAGGGGCCGGCGAGCGGGGTCGCCCCCTCGACCGCGCACGCGGTGCTGCGCCGCTGCCGGATCAACCGCCTCTCCCACCTCGACCGCGCCACCGGCGAGCCCATCCGCCGCTACGAACACGACCACCCCGGCTCGCTGCTGCACGTCGATGTGAAGAAGCTGGGCAACATCCCCGACGGCGGTGGCTGGCGCTACGTCGGCCGGGCCCAAGGCGACCGCAATCGCGCGGCCACCCCGGGCAAGCCGCGCAACGCCCACCACAACCCAAAGATCGGCACCGCGTTCGTGCACACGGTGCTCGACGACCACAGCCGCGTCGCCTACGCCGAGATCCACGACGACGAGGCCTCAGCCACCGCCATCGGCGTGCTGCGCAACGCCGTGGCCTGGTTCGCCGCCCGCGACATCACCGTCGAACGCGTGCTTAGCGACAACGGCAGCGCCTACCGCTCCCACGCCTGGCGCGACGCCTGCGCCGAGCTGGGCATCCGACCCAAGCGCACCCGGCCATACCGCCCGCAGACCAACGGCAAGATCGAGCGCTTCCACCGCACGATGGCTGACGGCTCGGCCTTCCGCCGCCTGTTCCTCAGCGAGTCAGCCCGCCGCAAGGCCCTGCCCGGATGGCTACACGAGTACAACCATCACCGGCCCCACACCGCGACCGGCAACCGCCCGCCCATCACCCGCTTGACCAACCTGCCCGGGCAGTACAGCTAGATGGCCCTCGGCAAGCCCACCGCGGAGCAGAAGGCTGAAGGCGCCCGGAGTGACCGGTCGGTCATCCACTACGACGAGCGGATCACCTTGCGCGATGTTCCGCTTGAGGCGTACCGGCACACGCTCGGAAGCCGGTCGGCGATCGAGTGGATCATCGACCGTTACTGGGTGAAAACGGACAAGGCGTCGGGGATCGTGAACAACCTCAACGACTGGTCCTTCGAGGTCGACAGTCCGCGCTACATCCTCGACCTCCTCGCCCGCGTTGTAGCGGTGTCTCTGGAGACCATGGAGATTGTCGACGCTCTCCCGGGCTTGATATCCGTCGCCAGACCCAATGAACTTGCGAGGCGGCGTGTCGACTGGATCGTCGGTGAGTGCGCCCCCAGCCATCAATCTGACTACTGTCCGCCGCGCTGTTGGGCCCTTCACCAGCGACACCGACTCGGACGAGACGGCTGTCGTCTTGGTAAGGCGGTCCGCTGTGCTGGGGAGCGAGCGACTCCCTAGGTGTCGGGTGCCCCGGGTGGTCCCGTCCTGGCATAGGTTCACGGGGAAGCGCGTGGATCGCAAGTTGGACGAAGTGAGACGGGGGCCCCGGTGGTTGCAGCAAGCGAAACGAATCTCCAGGAGCTGCTGGAGGGTGCCCGGCAGTACCGCGTCCCGCTGTACCAGCGCACCTACGCATGGACCGCTGTCCAGCTTGAACGTCTCTGGGAGGATCTTGTTCAGATTGCGGAAGACCGGGCCGCGGACCACCGGGCCAGTCACTTCATCGGTTCGCTGGTCCTGGCCCCTAGCCCCTCGAACGGGCCGACCGGCGTCCCCGAGTTCCTGGTTGTGGACGGTCAGCAGCGCCTGACCACACTAACCGTTCTGCTGGCGGCTATTCGAGATCATCGGGTGGCAACCGAATCGCCGGAGAATCGCGAGCGCATCAACGAGCTGTATCTGATCAACAAGTTCAAGCCTGAAGCTCAGCGCATTAAGCTGGTTCCGACGCAGGCCGACCGGCCTCAGTACAACGGGGTGATCGACGGTGCGCCCATCATGGGCGCTAGCGCCGTTCTCGACGCTTACCGCTTCTTTAGAAGCCGGCTCGTCGCCGCGGATGACCCTGAAGACCCTCATGACATCGAGAGGCTCGAGGATGCGGTGCTACGCGGACTCGCTCTCGTCTCGGTGACGGCGCAGGCTGGGGACAACGCACACCGTATTTTCGAGTCCTTAAACAACACCGGATTGCGATTGACTCAGGGAGACCTGCTCCGCAACTACCTGTTCATGAGACTGCCGACGCGTGGGGAGCAGGTCTACGAGTCCACCTGGTTGCCCCTGCAGAAATCTCTGACGAGTGACGAGTTAGAGCTGCTCTTCTGGCTCGACTTAGCCCAGCAGGACCCGGCCCACCGGCAGGCCGACACCTACGCAGCTCAGCAGCAGCGACTTAACAAGCTCCACGACGAGAGGGACATTGAGGCGGAGGTCGTGCGCTTCCGGCGGCTCGGGGGTCTCCTGCGGGTCATTCTCGATCCCACTCTGGAGGAGCATCCAGGCGTGCGCCTACGCCTGGAAAGGCTGAAGGCTTGGGGAACCACTACCGTCTACCCGCTTTTGCTGCGCCTGCTGGACCTGCGGGACAGAGGGGAGGCGACTTCGGACCAGGTCGCAGCAGCTGCTCTTTACGTCGAAAGCTACCTGGTCCGCCGGCTCATCGTCGGACGGGCCACGCAGGGCCTCAACCGTATCCTGCTGGCGACCGTTCACGAGATGCCCCAGGACTTGCCCGTTGAGGAAGCCGTCCGTGTTTACCTGTCTACCGGTCGCAAGCACTACGGATCGGATGCCGATGTCGCTGCCGCAGTGGCGACCGCGCCCTTCTACCTGACTGGACGGCCCAATCAGCGGAACCTCATTCTCCGCTGGCTGGAGGAGTCATACGAGAGCAAGGAACCGGTCGCGCTGGGTGGGCTCACGATTGAGCACGTCCTCCCCCAGACCCTGACGGACTCATGGATCGCCGAGCTCGGCCTCGCTGCGGACGAGGACCCCGAGCAAATGCACGCCGAGGTAGTTCACACCCTCGCGAACCTGACGCTGACCGGTTACAACAGCGTCCTCAGCAACAGCCCGTTTCACGTCAAGCGCGAGCAGCTGGCCACCAGCGGTCTGCGGATGAATCAGGAGATCGCCAAGGAAGATCACTGGGGTGTCTCCCAGCTGAAGGCGCGGGCCGCCCGACTGGCCGCACGAATTACTGAAACCTGGCCGGGTCCCGTTGCCGGTGCCCTTCCAGCGGGAGGCCCGAACTGGCCGCTGCTGGCTACTGCACTCGCGGCGCTTCCTTCAGGGTCTTGGACAAGTTACGGGGATCTGGCGGCGCTCATCGGAAGCCATGCCGTCCCGGTAGGCCAGTACATCGCCGGCAACCCGGTGCCGAACGCTCACCGTGTGCTCAAAGCGGCCGGCGTGGTGTCACCAGACTTCCGCTGGTTGGAGCCTGGGCGAACGGACAGCCCCGAACAGATGTTGCGCGACGAGGGCGTCGAGTTCGACGACGCGGGCCGGGCATCGAAGGCTCAACGCTTCACCAGTAGCGAGCTCGCTGCTCTCGTCGGGCTAGAGCCGGAGACCCCGCCCGCCGAACTGTCAGTGCCTGCCTCGGACAGCCAGACCGATCTGCGCGACACCTTCATCGCCCAACTAGGGCAAGCGCAGAGCCCAGAAACGGTTCACGGCGTTCTCGCCCTCCTCGACGGGTGGACCAGGTTGGGTGGCCGCCTCGAGTTCGGGGAGGCGGGGGAGGTCTCCTGCTACCTAATGGCCACAGATGCCACCCGGCTCAGCGACAAGGTCTGGCCGTTCACGATCTATCCGTCAGGCAAGGTCGAGGTCGTCTTCCAGTACATGTTGTACCGGGCCCCGTTCGAGTCTTGGGAGCTCCGTGACGAGTTCCGTCGTCGACTCAACGAGGTGCCGGGCGTTGACCTACCAATCGCCAAGGTTTCGATGCGGCCGGGCTTCCACGTCGACGTGACCATCGCGAAGTCAGCCCGCGACTCGTTGCTTTATACTCTCGAGTGGTTCAGAGGTCTGGCGGTCCGTAGTCAGGAGTCGCCGGACGAGAATGCATTGACCGTCGCAGAAGTCAAGCCAGGTTGAGAGATCCAGGGATCGACGGTTCCGGCGGGGTTTAAGCCACCTTGGCAGCGTGGAAAACGTCGGCCGGCAACGCGTGCTCTAACCGCCAGAGGATGCGCATGGGGCGCTCGCCGCTGTGGGAGATGTACGACATCGGTCCGGCGTAGAGGTAGGGAGGCGTCCCAAGTGTGCCGTCCGCCGCCTTCGTCTCGCGGACGAACAGGTGCACCGATGTGCCCATCTCCCGATGGTTGATGTACCGCTGGCCCGTTGCCGAGCGCTCAGCCGTCGCGTTCTGTGACTCCCACTGGAAGAGCGTCGGCGAGATGGCGTGGTCGGCGTACATCGTGGTGGGAGAGAAGTGCGCCTCGGTCTTCACCAGCGTCACGAAGAAGACGTCGGCCTGGTCGCCGGGAACCCAGCGCACACCCGACCCCCACGTGCCGTTGAGGTCCGTCATGCCGAACGCGGCCAGCACCTCATCCCGGCTGTAACGGGCGTGGACGTGGAGTGGGCGATCGCCCGCGACCTCCAGGGCGGGTGTCACCCGGTGGATGCGGTCGCGAAGGACACCCGTCAGTTCGACCAGCTCGGCAGCCCGCCCCGGCTCCGCGAGCAATTGCCCGAGGCTGTCTTCAACTCTGCTGAACGGCGTCCGGGCGCCCCACAGGGAGAAGTGCAACATCGCGGCGAGGCGACGGATCCGTTCGGACCCGTCGTCTTCAGAGCTGACGGCCTTCATGAGCTCCCGAACAGCCCGGAGCCGCTCCAGGTCGTCGATGTGCAGCATCCGACTGAACGCGCCGCGGAACGTCGTGTCGTCCGGACCCGGCAGCGAGGTGTCCCAGCCGGCGGCGCGCTTGAGGTCCAGCCAACTGCGGCCGTTGCCTCGATAGAGGTCCTCGAGTTCGACTCCGGTTTCCTCGAGGAAGTCGGCGAGCGAGGGCGCCTGCGCGCCAGCGGCCTCGGTCACCAGTCCCTTCCACGAGACGTTGAGTGACTGCTTGATGTTGTCGAGGACGATCCGCTGCGCCACGCGGTCGAGCTCGATGTGGCAGCCGGCCGGCAGGGTGGGGAAGCCCTGCTCGACGACCCGCTGCAGGCCGCGTCGTGAGGTTCCGGTCAGCGCTCGGAAGCGCAGGTCGAAGCGGAACTCCTTGCGCTGCGCACCGATGAAGTCGAGGACGGTCAGACAGGCCTTGTCCTCCGACAGTCGCAGCCCGCGGCCCAGCTGCTGCAGGAAGACGGTCGCGCTCTCGGTCGGCCGGAGGAACAGCACGGTGTCGACCGCCGGGACGTCGAGTCCCTCGTTGAAGAGGTCGACCGCGAAGAGGACGTTCACGGTGCGATCCCGGAGAGCGGTCAATGCTGCGGCCCGCTCCTCGCGGGACGACGTCGAGGTGACCGCCAGGCTGGGGATCCCCGCCGCGGTGAAGCGCTCTGCCATGTACTGCGCGTGCTGAATGCTCACGCAGAAGCCCAGCGCGCGCATCTGCCGCGGGTCCGCCACCTTGTCGTGGACCGCCTGCAGGACCAGCCGGACGCGTCTGTCGTTGCCGGTGTAGACGTTGGTCAGTTCGCTCACGTCATAGCCGCGGCCACGCCGCCACCGCAGCTGATCCAGGGCCACGTCGTCGTGGATGCCGAAGTACTGGAAGGGCGCAAGCAGGCCCTGCTCCAGCGCCTCCCACAGCCGCAGCTCGACCGCCGTGCGGCCGCCGAACCAACGCCGGACGTCGGCGCCGTCGGTCCGCTCCGGTGTCGCCGTCAGCCCGAGCAGGACCTTCGGCTGGAGGTGTTCGAGCAGCCGGCGGTAGGTCGCCGCCTCCGCGTGGTGGAACTCGTCGACGACGACCATGTCGAAGTGGCTCGGGTCGAGCTCGGCGAGGTCGAGTTGGGTCAGTGACTGGACCGAGCCGAAGACGTGCCGCCACTCGCGGGGTCGCTGCCCGCCGACGAAGAGCTCGCCGAAGTTTCCCTGGCGGAGAACGTGGCGGAACGTCGACAGGCTCTGGACCAGCAGCTCTTCACGGTGGGCGATGAAGAGAACGCGCTCGACGGTCCCCGCCGTGCGCAGCCGCCGGTAGTCGAGGGCGGAGACGACCGTCTTGCCGGTGCCCGTCGCCATCACCACCAGGTTGCGCCAGCGGTCGTGGACCTCCCGCTCGGCCTGGAGCTCGTCGAGGATCTCCTGCTGGTAGCCGAAGGGGCGAACGTCGAGAGTCGCGATTTGGATGGGGAAGTCGGTTGGTCCGCCGCGCTCCGCCGCGATCGCCTGACGCAGCCGGTCGCCGTCCCGCTCGGGCTGGTAGGTCTCGAAGGACGGATCCGCCCAGTAGCTGTCGAACGTCTCGGCGAACGTCGTCAGCAGGTGCGACTGCTCGACGTTGGACAGCCGCACGTTCCACTCGAGGCCGTCGATGAGCGCCGTCCGGGAGAGGTTCGAGCTCCCGACGTAGGCGGTCGACATGCCGGTGTCCCGGTGGAACAGCCAGGCCTTGGCGTGCAGTCGCGTCGTCCGCGTCTCGTAGGAGATCTTCACCTCGGCGCCGAGCTCGACGAGCCGGTCGAGGGCGCGCTGGTCGGTCGCGCCCATGTAGGTGGTGGTGATGACGCGCAGCCGGACGCCGCGCGCGCGGAGGTCGCTGAGGGCGTCCTCGAGGACCCGCAGGCCGTGCCACTTGATGAAGGCGCAGAGCAGGTCGACCCGGTCGGCCGACGCCAGCTCTCGCGTGACTTCGTAGCCGATTCGCGGCTGGCCGCGGCCGTTGACCAGGAGTGCACTGGTGGACAGGGGAACGGCGGGCCGCTCGGGGAAGGAGGCAGGGCCAGGGACGCCGCTCGGCGGGGCGATCGCCAACAGGGTGCGGGCCGGGTCAGCGATGGCGTCGTCCATGTCGGCTGCGTCCGGTGCCAGGTCGCCGATGGCCGCAAGGATCCGGTTGGCGAGCTCGACCTGCCGACTGATCGCCGATGCGTCGCTTCCAGCCGCAGCCCTCAGCGCGCGGCTCGCGAGCTGGGCGATGTGGCGGGTCAGCGACTCGTGAGCGTCGGCCGGGTCGAGCGTGCCTTGCTGGACCAGGTCAGGAGCCGCCGAAGCCAGGTCCTTGCTGAGCCGATCGGTGATCAGGTGCTCGTACAGCCCTGTAGGCGCGTCCCCCATGCGCCGAAAGTAGCCGGACGGTATCGGTGCGTTGCTGGTCGAAGTCCCATGAGGCGACGAGCGGGACGGGTGAGGCTCGCGTGAGTGTCGCGGGCACGCTCGCCGAGGTCAGGCGGTCACCAGGAGCCGTGCTCCGGGCAGAAGGACGCCACGGCCAAGCCGTAGTAGGCGGCGGCTTCCACGTCGGAGAAGCCGCCGGTCGCCAGGATGCCCATGGCGGCTTCGAACGAGGTGCCGCGGTCGAGAGCGCCGCACGTGGCTCGCGCCAACTGGACCATCTGGCTGTCCGAGCCATACGCCGACAACCCGGATGCGTGAATCGACTCGAGGAACGTCTGCTCAACGACAGACGCGGGCAGGTCGTACGCAGGCTGCGAGGAAGCAGCCGGCGGGTCGTAGGTGTCCGTGACCGGCGGCTGCGGCGCCGGGGTTGGCGCCTCCGAGCTCGGCGCCGGCGCGGTGGACGTGGTGGCTGAGCTGGCCGAGCTGCTGCTCTGCCGTGCCGCCGTATCTGAGGCCAGCAGGCCACCCCAGTACGCGACGGTGAAGGCCACCATCGCCGCAACCAGGACAGCGATGCCGACCTTGCGTTCGACGCTCAGGCGGTTGCTCGTCGGTTCCGGGGACTCTTGGAGGAGGCTCGACGAGGTGGACGACTCCGGCACCGCTCCGTCCACCACGGTGCCCGTGACCGGCGGCCGCTTCATGCCGTCGCACCACACGCCGTCGGTGACGTGCGTCTTGATCAGTCCGTTGGGTAGGAGCTCGATCCGCTCGTCGCAGACAGGGCACTGACCAGTGCTCGAATCGTGCGCGATCGACGCCGTCTCCGCGGCAACGACCGGTTCCCCGTCCACGACGGTTCCCTCGACGGGGACGAGCCCCATCCCCTGACAACGCTGGCCCCTCGTGATGTGCGTCTTGATCAGTCGCCGACTGGACGTGAGACTGACCTGCCGCATGCAGACAGGGCACTGACCGGTGCTCGCCATGTTCCCCCCGTGGTGACTACGGGCGAACGTAGGGCGGCCAGCGGTCCAGGTGACGGGGTCAGGACGGTGGCTCACCCCTTCGAGTGCGAACGTCCGCCTCCCACATCCGACTGGATCCAGGGCGCGGCTGAACGTCGGCTCAGCCGGCGATCGCGGTTCCCTGGAAGACCTGCTCGCGGTGCCACATCACGTGCCGTTCCGCCGGAAGCGGAGTGCCCGGACGCGGCCGCAACGGCTGGCCGTTCAGGTCGTACACGGCTCGCCCCTGCGACGTGCGGGCCGAGAAGCGCTGAGACACGACGACGGCGAAGTCGTCGTCCAGGCCGAGCATCCCGCGGTCGAACAGCTTGTGGTGCAGCGAGCAGAGAGCCAGCCCGTTGTCGAGGTCGTCCGGGCCGCCCAGCTTGAACCAGCGGACGTGCGCCGCCTCGATACCGACGACGCCCCCACCGGCGGCGCCGTCGAAACCACAGAACGCGCACTGTCGGTCCCATGCTGCGATGACAGCAGCGGGCCAGGCGCCGCTGCGCCGTCGCTGTTCGGGGCTTCTGTTGCCGATCGAACGCCCTTCCAGCAGGTCCGGGTCCAGCCCGACCGAGACCAGGACGTCGGGGGCGACCGTCCCCGGGAAGTGACTCTCGACCAGGCTCCGAGCGACCGCGTCGAGAACCTCAGGTCGGTCCTTGAGGGCCGTTTCGAGGGAGGCCTCCAGCCGGCCGGTCACGCCCTCCCGCAGCGGCCCGACGTTGTCCATGGGGACGTCGCGGTCGAGCGTCCACACGCCGTCGGCACGCAGCCGGGTGAACGGGTACGCGGCGCTCTGAGTTCGACCCGTCCTCGATGTCGGGCCGAACTCTTCGATGAGGTCGGCGAGCTTCTCCTCCGCCTCCGACCAGGGCAGGCTGCTCGTTCCGGTGGCGGCCAGGCGGCCGAGCGCCAGGAGGACCAGCAGCGGCTTGTGGGGAGACCTCCGACCGTCCTGCTGGTGCTGCCGCAGTGAGGACAGGCGCTCGAGGACCTGAGCGTCAGAAGCGTTGGGCGACACGGGCACCCACTCTCCCCGAGGCGGTCGCCACGGCTTCACAGCGTCGGTTGCCTGATGATCACACCCATGCCGCCGTGAGCCGGGGACAGGCCAGCGCACCGGCCGACCACGGTGTGGCACCCGCATCGCGGCGGGGCGATCTGGTGGAGTGGTCCAGACTCGTGACGTCGGCCCGCCGGAGCACCCCGACGTGGGCTCGCTGTCAGTGACAGCCCATCGCCCGACGGCGGGCGGGATTGTCAGTGGCTGAGGATTGGATCCACCCATGTCGATTGAGCCTGCTGCCGGCGTGCGCAACCCCGTTCCCGGAGCCGGCGTGGCAGGGCTCGACCCGCATCGGCCGGAGATCGTCCTGGCGCAGCGGCTCGATCGGCTGCACCAGCTCATCTACACCCGGGGCGGCATCCGTCCCGTCAACGCGGCTGTGGACGAGCTGGCGAAGCTGCTCCTCCTGAAGATCGCGCTCGTCAGCCACCCGGAGCTCCCGGTCGCGGAGGGGCACACCCTCAGCTCCGCACTGGATCCGGCGGCGGTGGAGCGATCGACCGACGTCTCGCTGGTCAAGCGCGCCTTCACCACGGTGAACGCGCATGCAGACTTCCACGCGGGCCGGGGGAGCACCGCACGGTCGGTGTGGCCGCTGGACGAGCCGCTGCGCCTGTCGGAACCCGACGTCGTCGCTGCCGCGCTGCGCCTGGTGCTCGAGCTGGAGTGGCACGAGGCCGGCGGCCGCGCCCTCGACCCGCTCGGGACGGCGTTCGACGTGTTCCTGCAGGGTCGGTACGACCACTCCGGCGGGCTGGGCAGCTACCTGACCCCGGCCAGTGTGGCCGCGACGATGGCCCGCATCGGGCTGGGCCTGGTCGGCGGCCTCGATCTGGGCGACCGGGTCGTGGCGGGCGACCCGTGCTGCGGCACCGGACGTTTCCTCACGGCACTGGCGCACGAGGTCGCCAGCAGGGGGACGGCGACACCGCACGACATCTCCACGGGCCTGTTCGGCTCGGACCAGTCCGGGTCAGCGGTCGCGATGGCCCAGGTCAACATGCTCTCCTACGGCGGCGGGCACGCCGAGATCTTCACCGTCCGCGACTCCGTCACGGCGCCGGCGGTCGGATCTCTCGCCGGCACGCTCCAGCTGATCCTGACGAACCCGCCGTTCGGCGACGGCAAGTACGACTCCAGGGAAGGCATCGCCGTCGCCGGGCAGTGGATGCCCCAACTGAAGACGCGAACCCGGATCGACCCGGCACTCGCCTTCGTCGCTCGCTGCCTCGACCTGCTCCGCGACGGCGGCGTGCTGGGCATCGTGCTGCCGGATGGGCTGATCGACGGAACCGCACTCCGCAAGCTCCTCCTCGGAGGCGACGAGCGCGTGAGCGTGGAGGCCTCCGTCAGCCTGCCCACGAGCGCCTTCGCCCTGTCGGGGACGGTGGCGAAGACGTCCGCGGTCTTCCTCCGCAAGGGAGCTGGCCGCACCCCCTACGTCCACCTGGCCCGCGCCGCCCACATCGGCTACCTGAAGCAGGCCGGAGGTGCGGTCCCGGACCCGGGCGGGGACGACCTGCCGTCCATCACCGCCGCCATCAAGAGGTCCCTCAAGGCCGGCGGTGCCGACCGGATCGTCCAGGAGGAGCCGCTCGTCGCGCGGGTCGAGCGAGCGGCGCTGTCCTCGCTGGATCCCGCCCGGCTCGATCCCCAGGCGGTCGCCGCTCGCAACCTCCTGCAGACCAGTGGCGCCTGCGAGGTCCGCGAGTGGGCGAAGGCGGCCGGCAAGCGCCGCGCAGCCGTGTCGTCGGAGGAGGTGCCGTTCGTGTCGGTGCTGCACATCGACGACCTCGGCACCATCGACTGGCTGGCTGCTGACGCGTACCGGCCGGTGACCCCGGGAATCCTCGCCCGCGGCGGCCAGCTCATCGTGTCGTTGCTCAACCCGCGTGTGTTCCGGGCCGCGGTGGTCCCCGAGGACCGTCCGGTCGTCCAGTGCTCGGCGGAGTTCGGTGTCTTCGACACGAGCTGCGATCCCTACGGTCTGCTCGCCCTCCTGCAGAGCCAGCAGGCCAGGGCGCAGCTCGCCCCGCTCGGGCGCGGAACGTCCAGCTCACGTCGCAGGATCGACCCCGACGACGTCCTCACCGTGCTGGTGCCGGCCATGTCCGCGAACCAGCTCGCCGTCCTCGGGCAGCGCGTGCGCGCGGCCCAGCGGCAGCTCGCCGCCTGCCGAGCCGAGCTCGCCGACGCGTACCGCCCACCCGGCCTTCTACCGGAGGACTGAGCCCGTCGAGCGACGGCGGCCGGGGGCGGCCAGCAGGCGCCCCCGGCCGCACGGTCAGAGCTCGTCGTCCCTCAGCGTCTCCTCGACCGTCGTCGTGATGCGGGTGGCGGCCAGGAGCGACTCGGTGTCCAGCCCCGGGACGAGAACCGCCAGACCGGTCAGGTCGGCCTGGACGTCCTCCGCAGACGCGATCCGGCTGGGTCGATCTCCCCGGCCTCCGTACGGCCGGGCGACACACCGGCCCCGGACGGGGACCACGGACTCCGGGAGGGGCTCGGACCAGACGAGCTTGAACGTCTCCGTGGCGCCGACCCCGGTCATCCGGACCTCGAAGAGCTTCACCTGCTCCATGTCCAGGTTGCCCAGGCTGTTGACGACGATGTCGTCGTCGTAGCCGACCGGCGGGTGTAGCTGCATGTTGTACCGGGACGGCGACCGTCCGGCCATCCACGTCCCCACGAGGTCCCGCCAGGCGGTGTCCCGCCGGGCATCGACCAGCCAGGCGCGGACCCGGAGCACCAACTCCCCGCCGCTCAGCCCGTCCTCGACCCGGTCGAAGAGCAGGTAGAACAGATGGGGCGCCTGCAGGTAGGTGTCGGAGCGGGTCAGCACCCCGGCCGCCCGGCGCTTCAGGTCGTCCGACATCGTCCCCAGGTTGTGGTTCCACCGGGGGCGGTCCACGCCCGACAGGCTGGCGGCGCTCTTGACCTCGCTGCCGTCGATGAGGTCCAGGCCCTTGCCCTTGAAGCCCTGACCGGGAGTGGCCAGCACGATCGAGGCGACGTGCTGGGCGATGTAGCCGGTGTCCACCTGCGCCGACTGGCCGGTCAGTGCCGACCACTTCACGAGCAGACCGCGCTGGGCCACGAATGCGTCCTCGAACAGGGCCTCGAGGAGCCGGACGCGATCGGAGTACGACAGGTCGCTCAGCACGTGCTGGCGCATCCTCGCGGCCTGGTCCAGTGCCTGCGCAACCTCGGCCTTCACAGCACATCCCTCATCTCGATCGGGTTGACATCCGGCTCGGGCATCCGCCCGGTCATCGGACCGGCACGGGCACGACGGTCGCTCGGTCCGGTGCGAGGAACGCCACGGACGACTCACCCACCGTGCAGCCAGCGGCGGCCAGCATCTGCGCGTAGGCCGCGATCTGCGGCCGGTAGTAGGCCAGCCGGGACGGCAGAGCCGCCGCGGGGATGGCGTCGGTCTTGTAGTCAACGACCACCAGCGAGCCGTCGTCCTCGCGGTAGACGAGGTCGACCAGGCCCTCCAGCACCGTTCCGTCGTCCTGCAGCGTGCCGACGTACATCTCCCGCCAGTGCTCGCTGGCAGCCGCCCGCTGCACGACCTCCGACGACAGCGCCGACCGCACCAGCTCCGTGACCACGTCGGCGTGGGCCTCCACGCCCTCGGTTCCACACTGCGAGGCCACGGCGTCCGCCAGGCCCGCGCCGGTGGCCAGGTCGACCGACTGCAGCACGCCGTGCACCGCCCGGCCGATCGCCGTGCCGTACCGGCCCTTCGTCCAGGCCGGCAGCTCGATGTTCAGTGCGCCCTTGGCGCCACCGGCATCCGCGGCACCGGAGGCGACCGCGGGCTCCGTGCCCTCCAGGCCGGACGCCGAGACCGCCGAGGGGAGCCCGCTCGCCTCCCGCACGCGCGCCAGCCGGGCGAACCACTCGCGGTACTCCTGCGGCGACCGGGGAGCGGTCGGCTCGGT
The DNA here is from genome assembly GCF_048569675.1 of Geodermatophilus sp. CPCC 206100. Classification (NCBI taxonomy): domain Bacteria; kingdom Bacillati; phylum Actinomycetota; class Actinomycetes; order Geodermatophilales; family Geodermatophilaceae; genus Geodermatophilus; species Geodermatophilus sp. CPCC 206100. Next base: position 67,807 of record NZ_JAQISV010000030.1, on the reverse strand, counting down.
CCGCACCGACGCGTCGGCCGGCAGCTCCGCCGCCGACCACGCCTCCGCGCCCTCGGCCGCCCGCCCGTCCTCGGCGAGCAGCCGGGCCGCGCTCCGCGTCGACGACGCCGCCGACCGGTGCAGCGACACCACCAGGTGGTCCCGCGCCCGGGTCGCCGCCACGTACAGCAGCCGGCGCCGCTCCCGGTCGTCCATCTGCTCGTCGACCGGAGCCGCAACGTCGAAGTCACCGGTCGTCACGCCCTTGCGCAGCGACACCGCGTAGCCGCCGGACGCCGGCCACAGCACCCGCACCCCCGACGGGTTGCGCGGGGCCGAGGTGAGGCCGCTCATCACGACGATCGGGAACTCGAGCCCCTTCGCCGCGTGGATCGTCATGACCCGCACCGCACTGGCGTCGGTCTCCGGCAGCGACGCCTCGACGACCCGCGAGGTCTCCTCGCCCTGCTGGGCGGCCCACGCCAGGTAGGCCCGGAGCCCGCCGTGCTCCGACTCCGACCACGCCCGCGCCTGGTCGACGACGAACCGCAGCCGGCGCCACTGGTCCCGCGCCCGCGGGCCGGGTGCGGCCACCTCGAGCATCCGGCGGTCGGTCACCAGCGCGGCCAGCACCTCGCTCGGCGCCATCCAGCGCGAGCGGTAGTGCAGCCGGCGCAGGTAGTCGAGGGCGCGCGCGACCGGATGCTGGGCGCGGTTGTCGTCCAGCGGCACCAGGAGGTGGAGGGCGCCGCCGTCGCGCTTCCAGGTCCACAGGTCGTCGTCCCCGCAGCCGAACAGCGGCGACCGCAGTGCGGCGACCAGGGCCAGGCCGTCGCTGGGGTCGGCGATCGCACGCGCGGCCGCCAGCAGGTCCCGGACCTCCTGCGCCTCGTACACCAGCGAGCTGGCCTCGGCGCGGTAGGGGATCCGGGCCCGGTCGAGCGCCTCCTCGAGGAAGGGCAGCGACGTGCGGGCCGGCACGAGGATCGCCACGTCGTCCAGCCGCGCCGTCCGCCACACCTTGGTGACCGGGTCCAGTACCTGCCAGCCCTCGGCGATGGCCCGCAGGACGACGCCCGCGACGTCGGCGGCCTCCAGCTCGCGCAGCTGCGCCGCGGTCAGCTTGTCCGCGTGGGCCGAGGCACCCAGGGCCACCACGGCGGGGGAGCCCTCGGCCGCCTGGCGCCGGGGCGCGAGCGGGGTGTACGCCGGCTGCGCGTCCGGCTCGGCGACGATCAGCCGGCCGAAGACGTCGTTGACCCAGGAGACGATCGGTTCGGTCATCCGGAAGTTGGTCGTCAGGTCCACCCGGCCGCCGATCACCTGCTGCGACCGCAGGTACATGCCGATGTCGGCGCGGCGGAAGCGGTAGATCGACTGCTTCGGGTCGCCGACGACGAACAGCGAACCGGGGGGGACGACGACGTCCTCCCACCGCTCCTGCGTCGCCTCCGCACCACCGGCGATCCGCACCGCCAGCTCGATCTGGATGGGGTCGGTGTCCTGGAACTCGTCCAGCAGCAGGTGCTGGTACCGCGCCCGCAGCGCCGCCCGGACCTCCGGCTGTCCGCGGAGCAGCTCGCGAGAGATGACCAGCAGGTCGTGGAACTCCAGCCGGCCGGCGGCCCGGCGGGCCTCGGCCGCCTCGATGACACGGGCGGCGATCCACCGGCTGAGCAGCCGCAGCGTCGTCTCGAGGACCTCGGCGACGATCTCGGCCGCGTCGGCGACCAGCTGCTTGCACCCGTCCTTGAGTCCGTCGAGCGCCGGCTTGCCGCCCCAGTTCCGGGACTGGCCGTGGCTCGCCTTGAGCCCGGCCGCCTCCCGCAGCACCTCGAGGCGCTGCGCCGCGTCGACGGCGGCGCCCAACCGGGCACCCCAGGCGCCGAAGTGACCGAGGCTCGGCAGGAACTTGTCGGTGGCGTCGGTGCACTCGTCGGCGCGCGCGGCCAGCTCGGCCGCCGTCCGCACCAGCCGGTCGACGTCGCGCAACTCCGGTTCCGGCAGCTCCTCGCCGGTCAGGATCCGCTCGGTGACGAGGTCCCAGTCGGCGTTGAACAGCTTGGCCAGCGAGCGGAGGTTCTCCAGCGTCACCCCGGCCGACATCGCGAGCAGGAGGGGCCGCGCGATCGTCTCGTCGTCCAGGAGCCGCCGGCGCTGCTCGGCCCAGCGCTCCTCGAAGGCGACCGCGGAGCTCAGCTCGTCGGCGACCTCGACCAGCGGCGGCAGGCCCGCCTCGATGGGGTGCTCGCCGAGGATCCGCTGGGCGAAGGAGTGCAGGGTGCCGATCGCGGCGCCGTCGAGGTCGTCGAGGGCCTGCTCGGCGCGCTCGCCGCCGGCCTGCTCCAGCTGCGCGCGGAGCCGGTCGCGCAGCTCGGCGCCGGCCTTCTCGGTGAAGGTGACGGCGGCGATCGAGCGCATCGCGACGCCGTCGGTCAGGACCAGGTGGCTGATCCGCTCGACCAGGCTCTTGGTCTTGCCCGACCCGGCGCCGGCCTCGACGAAGAGGGTCCGGTCGGTCGCCTCGCAGATGGTCCGTCGGGCCTCGGCATCCGCCAGGGGGGTGCTCACGCGTCGTCTCCGTCGGTGTCGTCGGCGGGCAGGGGCTCGATGAGGGACACCAGCTCGGCGAGCCGGGGGTCCCTCTTGGTGATCAGCCAGCGGGTGCGGGCCTGGCCGTGGCCGATGCCGTCGGGGTTGCAGTAGGCGCACTGCACGAACGCGTAGTCGTCCTTCTCCGGCGGCCGGGCGGGGAAGAGCCCGTCGCGGATGCCGGTGACGATCGTCTGCAGCGTTCGCGCGTAGACCTGTTCGACGTCCTCGGTCAGGGGGACGGCGATGCGCCCCTTGTCCTTGCGGACGAACCAGTACGCGGCCTCGACCTCCGCGTCCGGGCGGTCGTAGGCCTGGCGTGCGGCGTGCGCGTAGACGGGCAGCTGCAGCTTCGACCCGCCGAGCACGGGGTCGTCGGCCCCGAGGCCCTTGAACGACGTCGCGCTGCCGCTCTTGATGTCGGTGACGACCAGCCGACCGTCCTCGGTCTCGTCCACCTTGTCCGCCGAGCCGCGCATGAGCAGCGTGCCGCCCCCCGGCAGGTCGACGGCGACCGGCTCCGCGCCGTCCATGCCGAACGCGAGCTCACTGGTCACCACCCGCGCCCGGTGCTCACGGCGCCACTCGTCATCGGCGACCAGCATCGCCTGCAGGTCGGCCTGGACCCGCACCAGCGTCTGCTGCCAGAGCCTCGGGTGGCCGGTGCGGCCGTCCGCGGCGAACTGGGCGGCCTGTGTGTCGGCGATCTCCGCCAGCCGGCGTCGGTGCTCGTCGCGCCAGGACTCCCCGAAGCCCGGCAGGTCGTCGGCGAACTCGGTGACCAGTGCGTCGAAGGACTGGTGCATCAGCGTGCCGATGTCGGCGGGGCTGATCGTGATGACGTCCTCGGGCTGCTCCACCGGGTGGACCCCGAGCACCCGCTCGATGAAGTAGGCGTGCGGGCAGCCGGCGTACCGCTCCAGCGCGGTGGGGGAGACGGGGTGCTTCCCGGCGGCGTAGTCGGGCAGGCCTTCGGCGACCGCGGACAGGTCGCCGTCGAAGCGGGTGAACGAGCCGCTCTCGCGGGCCTCGGTCAGCGCGTGCGCGGCCGTGACGACGGCGTCGTCCAGCTCGACGCGGGCGTGCGCCGCCTGCGTCCGCCACTCCTGCTCGCACGCGGGGTCCGGCGTGGTGACCAGCGAACCGGCGAAGGACGGCGAGGTGGTCAGCCAGTCGATCGGCGGCTCGTCCCACTCGGTGGCGGACAGCTGCGGGCGGCCGGACAGCCGGCGCAGCGTGGGCAGCAGCCAGCGGCTGGGCAGGTGCCGGCTCTTGGTGCGCAGGTCCCCGCGGGGGAAGGACGCGACGACCTCCCGCCCGGCGGCGAACGCGGCCAGCAGCGCGCGGTGGGAGGTGTCGATCCGTTCGCGGTAGCTGAGCAGCTGGCCGTCCGTGACGTCCCGGGCCCGCTCGGGGAGCAACGGGTCCTCGCGGAGGCGGCCGGGGAAGAGTGACTCGGCCAGGCCCAGGACGAAGACGACGTCGGCGTCCAGCCCGATGGCCGCGGACACCGGCGCCACGAGGACGCCGTCGCCGAACCGGCCGACACGGGGGAGGGCGCTCTCGAGCTGGCTGGCCAGCGTCTCGCGGAGGGCCGGCAGGCCGGCGGGGGCGCCCAGGTCGTCCAGGGTGGCGAGCGCGCGTAGCGACTGCTCCAGCGCGGTGGCGGCGTACTGCTCCTCGACCGGGAGCGTGGTCAGCTCGTCCGCCGCACCGATGAGGGAGGCGACGAGGTCGAGCGCCCAGTCGCTCAGCTCCCGCCAGCTGACCAGCCGCGCGCCGCGGTGCAGCTCGGCGCGCAGTCCGGTGGCGAACCGGCGCAGCTGTTCGGCGTTGGCGATGTCGGCTTCCAGCCGTTCCAGGCGGCCGGTGGCGGCGTCGTCGGCTCGGGCCTGCGCCAGCTCCTCGCGGTGGTGGTCGGCGTACTGCTGCAGGCGGGTGTCCCAGTCGTCGCCCTGGACGACACCCGCCGACCGGGACAGCCGCTCCCAGCGCGCGACGGGGATGCGCTCGCCGTCCGGCGTGCGCATCGGCGCGGCAGCGAGCACCCGGAAGAGGTCGCCTCGGGGGACCTCGTTGGTGGCGAGGTCCAGCAGTTCCAGGACCGCACGGGCCACGGCGCGCTCGTGCACCGGCCGGGTGCCGGGCCCGTTGACGGTGATGCCCGCCGCGCCGAGGTGCTCGTGCAGCAGGCGGGCGTAGGGGTTCTTCGCGGCGTACAGGACGGCGACGCGGTGCGCCTTCCTCTTCCGCAGGGTCGTGACCACGTCGCGGACGACGCAGCGGACCTCGTCGTCGGCGTCCGAGGCGGTGATGACCCGCGTGGCCGTAGGTGCCGCCGGGGCCGTCGGCGGCGGGACCCCGATGCGGTCCAGGGAACGGAAGACGGCGGCGTCGGCCTTGCGGTTGCCGGTGAGCCCGGCGACCACCCGCAGCTGCCCGGCACCGGCGAGCGCCTGGACGAAGCCGGCCTCGGCCTGGGTCAGCGCCTGCGGCAGGAAGAGGACGACGACGCCGACCTCGGCGATCCGCTGGGGCTGTCGCCGGGCGATGTCGGTCGCGGCGCGCAGCAGGTCGGTCTCGTCGTACCAGCTCGGCGCGAGCCCGGCGCGGACGTCACCGTGCAGCCGGACGAGGTCCGGACCGAGCGAGGTCGCGGCGACGACCGCGTCGAGCGCGGCGTCGTCCAGGTCGCGCAGCTCCCGACCGGCACGGACGAGCGCCTCGACCGTGGCCGGGTGGTCGGCGACCTCGGCGAACACGCCCGGCGCCTTGCTGAGCGCGGCCCGCCAGGAGGCGGCGACGACCGGCGCGGTCGCCGGGCGGCGCGGGTGCAGGGCCGCCGCGGCGAGCTGCTCGGCCAACCGGACGATCGTCGTGGGGAACAGTGCGGCGACTCCACGGTGCCCGTCGCCGAGGCCCTGAGCCAGGAAACGGCGGGCGACGATCCCGGCGATGTTGTTCGGCACCAGGACGGTCACCGATGCCAGCGGATCCCCGCCCTTGGCGTCGCGGACGACGTTCCGGAGTTCCTCGAGCGCAGCGCGGCCGTACGCAGTCATGCATCCCCCGTGTAGTGAAACGGTAGCGGACCGTAACAAGATGGGAGGGCGACGGTGAGCCTGCCGGAACGGCGTCGTCCGGGATTCACTCCCCGTGGGGAACCACAGCCCCATCCGCACCGGTGGCTTCCGGACCGGCCGGCGTGGGAACCACCCGGGTCAGGCGCCCGGAGGAGGGTTCGCGCCGGTACGGCCGCGAGCTGTCGTGCGGGGCGAGGTCCGATCGCCGGGGCGAGCGGATGGGGAAGTGCGGCTCTCGTTAGGTTGCGCCCATGGAGCCGCAGTCAGTGGGACGTGGAGCGACGGGCATGGCCGAAGAGGGCGCCAACACGGCTGAGGAGGAGGCGCTCAACCCGACGGTCGCCGAGCCACCGTTGGTGCAGCTGACGCGGTTGAGCCCGGTTGCGGTCACGTCGGTCTGGCCGACCGAGCCGCACCACTTCACGCCCTGGCTCCTGGCGAGTTCGGACCTGCTCAGCGAGGTGCTGGGCATCGAGGTCGACCTGGAGGCCCGCGAGCACAAGGTCGGCAAGTTCTCGCTGGACCTCATCGGACGCGAGGTGACCACCGGCACCCGCGTCATCGTGGAGAACCAGTTCGGGAGCACGGATCACACGCACCTCGGCCAGTTGCTGACCTATGCCGGGGGCACGGAGCCCAGCACGGTCGTCTGGATCGCCGAGTACTTCCGTGATGAACACCGCGCCGCCCTGGACTGGCTGAACGAGAACACGAACGAAGACGTCCGGTTCTTCGGCGTCCGGCTGGCGGCGGTGACCATGAAGGGTGCGCCGGCGGGTCTCATCGCTCCGTTCCTGGAGCTCGTCGTCCAGCCCAATGACTACGTGAAGGGAGCTGCCGTAGCCGACTCTGCAGCCGGTAACGCGAGAGCCCAGTTGTACGGCCAGTTCTGGTCGACGGTGGGCCCGCTCCTGAAGGCGCGCGGCTGGACCATCGGGACGGGGACGACCCAGAACTGGTGGAGCATGTCCTCCGGGGTGTCCGGAGTGACGTGGTCGATCTCGTACGCCATGTTCGGATGCCGCTCGGAGATCTACTTCGAGCACCCCGACGCGGCGGTCAACCTCGCGCGGTGGCGGGTCTTGGCCGACCGCCGCGACGAGCTGCAGGACGCGTTCGGGGAGGGTGAACTCCTCTTCGATGACCTGCCCAACAACAAGGGGTGCCGCATCGAGACGCGCCTCCTGGGCCCCAAGATCGGCGATCAGTCGAACTGGGGAACGGTTCGCGACTGGATGATCAGCACGCAGGAGCGCCTGCGGGCGGCCGTGGCGGCCGTGGGGGGTATCCCCAGCGTGGTGTCCGCCGCCGTGGAGGCGGACGCCTCGTCCATGGCCTAGCGCGCGGTCGTCACTGCCCCGGCGAGGGCCGGGCCGGAACAGTCATGGCGTCCCTCCCGAGGACGCGTGCCGCGGCAGCCCCTCGTGGTTGCGTCCCGCACCTCTGTCGTCGTCGGAAGGGAGGATCCGACCGGTTGGGACACCGGCACGCTCACCAGGCGCCGTCGACGGGCGTGAACCCCGCGGTCGGACCGGGCCAGCGGTATGTCCAGCAGTCGCAGCCGTCCGCCGTCGTTCCGCGCACCCGCTCGAACAGCCCGACGGCGACGCCCTCGATGGCGTCCAGGCGCGCCAGCGCGTCCGCCGCGCGGAGTCGGTCGAGGACCACCAGGACGCCGGGGACGTCGTCCGCCCCATCGGTCAGCGCGGGCCAGCCGTAGGGCGTCTCCCAGAGCCGCCCGCGCAGCGTCGTCTCCCGGGCGCTGCCGGGCACGGTGAACGCCTCGAGCGCCGGCCAGCGGGAGCGGCCCGGCTTGAGCGTGCCGTACACGAACACGGTGTCCATCGGGGCACCTGACATGAGGCCCACGGTCCAGGGAGTTGGGACACCACCGGCGAAGCCCCCGGCCGCCTCAGGCGGCGCGGGTCACTCGGCTAGGCGGGCGGGCACTCCGGCCTTGCGCAGCAGGTCACCGACGTGCGAGGTCAGCCCCACCGAGCCGTGGACGACGACACCGGCGCCCCGCTCCCGGGCCGTGACGATCAGCGTGCCGAGTTCCTCCAGCCCGTCGGCCACGTCGAAGGGCAGCCACTCCGGCGCGTCGCCGGCGCTGATGACCCCGCCGCCGCCGAAGAAGTGCGTGGCGATGTGCGCCTGCACCACCCACGCCGTCGTGCCGTCGTGCGCCCACTCCAGCCGCACCGGGCCGAGCGTCGCCCTCGCCCGCGCGGCGAGCGCGCGCACGTCGGCGACCACCTCGTCGGGGACGGCCTCAGGTGACCGGCTGCCCAGCATGAAGGCGTCGCCACTGCCGTGGACGCCCTCGACGTGGTCGGGTTGGTCGTTCCCGGAGGGGATCGTCGCGCCCGACCACTGGGCGTCGACCGCCTCCTGGGACAGGACGGACGCGATGCTCGTGCCGTCCGGGTCCTCGGCCTGCAACAGCGCGAACGGGTCGGTCCAGTACGGCACGGTCGTGAACTTGCCGGGCACCTGCTCGGTGGGACAGGTGCGGGTCCAGTGCTCGTGCGTGCCCGTTGCCGTCCCGAGCGAGAAGGGGGCGGTGCGGCGCCCGATGACGGTGGTCCGGGGGACCGGCAGACCGAGCGCGTCGGCCACGAGCAGCCCGTAGGCCTTGTCGCCGAGGTGCCGGCTGAACCGGTTGGGCCAGGTGATCGTCGCGGTCAGCGTCGCCGGCTCGACGGACTCGACCTCCCACCACAGGGTGTGCGTCCGGCGGTGACCCACCCGGGTCGGGTGGACGGAGAACTCGAGCCGCTCGCCTTCCACCGACGGGATCTCCGGGGGGACGCCGTACACAGTGGTCAGCACGCGCACGGCGAGGTCGTGCGGCATCGCCGCGGTGCCGGGCTGCTCCACCGTCCGCGGGGTGTCGTCCGGCGCGAACTCGACGATCCCGCCGAGGACGACGCCGGAGACGCCGCCGTCCCGCACGTCGATCGTCTCGTTCACGATCGTGTGGAACCCCTCGGCGGCCAGCGAGCGGACCAGGGCTCCGGCCTCGGCGGCGGAGGCCAGGCCGTAGTGGAATGGGCAGCCCTTCTCCTTGTCGGGCCGGAAGCTGCGGACGTTGACGGTGCCGGCGGACTGGCCCAGCACCGTGGCGATCGCCGCCTCGACGTCCCGGGGCACGTCGTCGCCGGACACGCGGGCGTGCCGGAGGAGCGGATCGGAACCGGGGGAGAAGCTGACGAAGCGGGCGACGTTGCCCCGCTCGGCGAGCCCGGCCAGCCGGTCGTCCTTGAGGCCGGTCACCGGACGGCCCCCGCGGTCAGCGGCGCCTCGGCCGGGAGGGTGGCGACGGCGGCCCGCAGCGCCGAGGAGTCGCAGCCGATCGCGTCGAGCGTCTGGGCGGCCTCGGCGAGCAGGCGGCGGCCCTCGGCGGTGGGGAGGGGCGCGAAGGCGTGGTCGAGGAGCTCGGCACCCGCGGTGTGCGCCGCGGCGAACTCGAGCGCGCAGCCGGTGCTGAACTGCCAGCCCTCGCTGAACACGACGGTGCCCGCGTGCTGCTCGACCATCCGGGTCCAGAACCGGTGGTAGTCCGGCTGCGCCCAGCCGGCGACGTCCTCGAGCATCGTCGGGTCGATCACCGGGCGGCCGGCCCAGCGGGTCCGGCACTCGCGCACCAGCGGACGGGCGCGCTCGATGTTCGGCGTGATGATCTCCGCGCGCAGCCGCGCCCAGTACGCAGGCGTGCCCTGGTCGGTCTGCTCGGGGTACCAGGCGGCGAAGTCCCGCCCGGTCGTGATCGGCGCGCTCACGTAGATCACGTTGCCGTCTTCCGCGCCCAGGCAGCGGACGAAACCGAGCAGGACATCGGCGAGCCCGTCGGCGGTCCGGCTCGGGGAACTCGGGGTGTCCTCGCTCATGGGCAGCGACGGTAGACGGTGAGTGAGACAGTTCCGGTGCGCACGCGGCCGTGGCGCGGACGCCCGAGCGCTTCTCACCCTCCGGGGGCGCCGGCTCAAGGTCGGGCGAGGCACTGCCGACGACAGGTCTCGTGGCACCACCCGTGGACGAAGAACTCGAGAAGAAGCGCTACGAGCTGCTGAGGTTCACCTACGACGAGGTCCTGGCCGCCACCAAGCACCAGGACGAGAAGATCAACAAGCTCCTGACGGCGGTCGCGTTCCTCGTCGCCGGTTCGCTGGCCCTGGCCAACCTCGCCGACGCCAAGTTCGCCATGCGCGGCTTCGCGCTGTCCGAGGGGACGTCGGTGCCGTTGGCGATGTTCACGGTCGGCGTCTTCCTGGTCGGCGTGCTGGCCGCCGTCCTGATGCTGATCGGCACGATGACCTCGCCGTTGCGCTTCCCGGGCGGCAGCCGCGCCGACGCCCCGGACATCGAGTACGTCACCTCGTTCCGGGCGGGGCAGGTCTACTTCAACGAGATCGCCTCCGGCTCGCTGGCCGAGTGGTACGGGAAGTGGGCGGTGAAGGACGCCGCGGCCCTCCTGTTCGAACGCAACGAGTCCCTGGTGCGAGAGACGCACAACCTCGCCGTGCGTGCGGAGTCCAAGTACACCCGGACCACCGAGGCCGTGGCGGTGCTGTCCTTCGCGCTCCTCTCCTTCGCGCTGTCGGTCGTGCTGCTCGTCCGGGCGGCCGCTGACCCCCTGCCGGCGAGCGGGACCTCGCCGGCCGACGCCGTGACCGTCGACTGGCCGCTGCGCACGCTCCTGGCCCTGGTGCTCCTGGGTTACTGCTGGCTCCAGCTCCGCGGCTCGGCGCGGGGCGAGTTCCAGTCCGTCGCCGACCTGGCGCCGGAGCCTCCGCCGGAGGACGACGCCCATCGCCCGCCCGCGCGGCCGCTCCAGGCGTGGGTCCGGACCGCGGCCCACCCCTTGGCGGTCGCGCTGGTGCCCGCGTGGCTGGCCTTCGCGCCCCCCGCGCACTGGATCGGGGCGCTCGTCGCCCTCGTCCTGCCCCTCCTCGCCTTCGCGCTGCTGCGGCGCGCCCTGCCGGAGCCGGACACGGACGCCGACGCGGTGATGGCCCGGGTCCGGAGGGTGGAATCCGGCGTCTCGATGCCGCCCGATGAGCAAGCGAAGGAGCAGGCGAGGCTCGACGAACGCCGTGAGGAGATGAGCAAGCGGCGTCGGTCCGTGCTGGGTTGGGCCGGTCCCGTCGCTGTCGGCTATGCCCTGGTCGGCGCAGGCGTCGTCTTCGCCGGGTGGTACCCGGTGCAGCTCGTCCTCGCCTTCGCCGGCGCCGCCGGCCTGCTGGTCGCGGCCTTGGCGGCGACCACCACTCGGCAGCGCCGTCGGGTGCTCCGCTACGCCAAGCGACGGAACACCGCGCTGGCGGAGCAGGCACGCCCGGTTCCCGAGCCCGTCCCGGCGGTCCGGCCGTGACCGGGCGTCCGGTGCTGCTCGGCGGCTATGCCGCCCGGCGCTGCCCCCGCGCCACGCACAACTCCTTCGACCGCGCCGTGACCGACCAGCTGACCCGGACCGCCGCCGAGCACCCGGAGCTGGTGCCCGCACCGGACCAGCAGCTGCTCGACCTGGGGATCGCGCACGAGGCCACGGTGTTCGGGGCGTGGCTGGCCACGGGCGAGAACGTCGTGGACCTCCGCCCGCTGGAGGGGGAGAAGCGGGCCCACATCGCGGCCACCCTCCAGGCTCTGGACGAGGGCCGCGCCGTCGTCCTGGGCGGGCGGCTGCCCGACGACCCGACCGGCGGACGGACCGGGAAGCCCGACGCGCTCATCCGGGAGGCGCACGGGCGCGGCTACCACCCGTGCGACGTCAAGGCGCACCGCGTCCTCTCCGACACGGGCACCGGTCGTCTGGTCGCCGACCTGCCCGCCCCGGCGCTGACCGAGGCGGTCCCCTCCGACGGGGGACTCCGCCACCACGAGGGCGACCTCCTGCAGCTGGCGCACTACTGGCGGATGCTCGAGGCCTGCGGGCGCCAGGCGTCGGCGCCGTGGGGGGCCATCGTGGGCACCGACGGGGGGCCCGCGCCGGTCCTGGCCTGGTACGACCTCGCCGAGCCGGTGCTGCCCACCTTCTCCCGCAGCCGCGGCAGGACCAGCCGCAGCGCACTGGAGCGCTACGACCACGAGCACGACTTCCGCCTGCGCGTGGCACACGTCGCCCGGCAGCGCACCGGGGGCGCCACCGACCCGGAGCCCCTGGTCACGCCCGTCGGGCACGAGGAGTGCGTCACCTGCTCGTGGAAGCCGGTGTGCGTCGACACCCTCCCGGACGACGACGTCAGTCGCGGGCTGCTGGGGACCATGAGCGTCCGCGAGTACCTCGCGCTGCGCGGCGAGGGCATCGAGGCGTTCGACGACCTGGCCGGCGCCGACGTCGACGCGCTGCTGGAGTCGACGTACGCAGCAGAGACCACCCCCGACCGCGGACGGGCGCGGCGGCTGCGCAAGGCCCACGTCGCCGCCCAGTTGTTCCGCGACGGGGTCGTCCTGCGGCTGCGCCCCGGCGCCGTGTTCGACGTCCCGCGGGCCGAGGTCGAGATCGACCTGGACATGGAGTGCACGCGCGACAACCGCGTCTACCTGTGGGGCGTGCTGGTCACGACGCCGGACAGCAGCACGTTCCACCCCTTCCTCGACCTCGACGTCGACGACGACGCCTCCGAGGCGGCCCTGGCCAGGAGGTGCTTCGACTGGGTGCGCGACAACCACCCGGGCGCGGTGACCTACCACTACAGCCCGGTCGAGCGGACCTCCGCCCGGCGCATCCTCGGCGCGACCGTCGGCTCGTACGCGGGCACGTCCGCCGACCTCGACACCTGGGTCGACCTCCTCCCTCCCACACGGGCCTGCCTGGAGAGCCGCAAGGACCTCGGCATCAAGGTGGTCGCCCAGCACGGCGCCGGCTTCACCTGGCGGGACGAGGACCCCGGTGGGCGGCAGTCCCAGAACTGGCTCGACGAGGCGCGAGCGGGGGACCGCGCGGCCGCCGACCGCATCCTCGCCTACAACGAGGACGACGTCCGGGCCACGCTGGCGGTGCGCAACTGGCTGGCCGACGTGGCCGGGCGCCCGCCGGCGGCCCGGTAGCCGACCGGGTCACGGCGCGACGTCGGTCCCCGGGTCCCCGGTCAGCTCGTGCGAGTGGTGCAGCGTGTCGTGCCACTCCTCGAGCTTCCGCTCGGCCGACTGCAGGGCCGCTCGGTCGCCCGGGTCGGTGGCCGGGTCGGTGAGCGCCGTGCGGGTGAGGTCCAGCCGCTCCTGCGTCTCGGCTCCGGTGTAGGCGAACCGCCCGAAGCGGTCCAGTCCCCGGCCGGCCGCCGGGCTGACGCTGGGCTCGCGGCTGCCCAGGGTGGGCACGGGTCGGCTCGTGGCCTCGGACAGCGTGGCCAGCTTGCCGTCCTCCAGCCAGACGGTGAAGCCGAGGAGGGTCCCGGTCTCGTCGTCCACGTCGCTGTCCAGGTCCAGGCCCTCCAGGGCGGGACGGTCGGCCATCTGCACGGCCGGGTCCACCACGGGGTTGGCGACCAGCGCCGCCAGGGCCTCGTGCAGCGTCGGCATGGGCACGCCCATGGAGACGGCCAGTTCGTGCCCGTCGGCCTCTCCGACGCCCTCCTCCAAGTGGCGGACGACGGCCAGCGCGAGGTCCAGCGGACGCGCGCTCCCGGCGCGCACCTCGACCGTGGCCGGCCCAGGGCGGAGCCGTTCCCGCGCCCGCGCCAGCGCTGCGTGCTCCTCGGGGCTCAGGTGCAGGTGCGGGCCCTTGATGGTCAGGTTCAGCCGCACGCCCATCCGGTTGGGCAGGTCGTGGCGTCGCTCGGTGAGGCCCGTCTCGATGAAGCCGCGCTCGCGCAACTGCCGGAGGTCGCGGCGCAGCGTGCGGTTGCCGCTCGTCCCGCGGTACTCCGCGCACAGGGCCCGCAGGTCGTCGGTCGAGAACGCGGTGGAGGGACGCCGGGCCAACTGGCGGAGGACGGCCGCCATCCGCTGGGTGGGGCTCGTCCTGGGCACGCCCGGATGCTGTCAGACGGTCGTGTCCCAACTTGCCGGAGCGTGTTCGACATGACCAGCGCCGAGATGACCCGTCCGATCGTCACCTGGGACGGCGCACCCGCCACCCGCTTCCCGGCCGACCCGTACCCGGGACAGCGTCCGGACGGCTCCTTCCTGGTCGCCGACGGGCGGGTCCGTCAGGTGTGGGCCGACCCCACCGCCCGATCGGGGTGGGCGTGCGGGAACGGGCTGGACCTGGGCCACTGCCTGGCCGCGCTGGACGTGCCCGGGATCGCCGACCGCGCCCCCGTGCTCGCGTACGGCAGCAACGCGAACCCGGCCAAGATCGACGGCCTCCGCCTCGGCCCGGTCGTCGCCCTCCGGGTCACCACCACGCACCTGGCGGCTGCCTGGTGCACGCACCCGCGCGGCGACGGGCAGATCCCCGCGACGCTGATCGCCGCCCCCGGCGTGGTCGAGACCCACCACGTCCTGCTGTGCACGGCGGCGCAGGTGCGGCGGCTGGACAGGGTGGAGGGGCGCGCCGCCGGCATCTACGTCCTCGGCGTGCTCCGTCCCGGCAGCGTCACGCTGGAGGACGGCAGCCCGGTGGAGGGCGTCCTCGCCTACGTCGGCGGGAGGGGGCGGCAGCCCCTCGCCGACGCCGCTGGCCGCCCTCTGCTGCTCACCGAGGTCGACCAGGGGGCGGCGGCCCGGGCGGCCCGCGACCCGATCGCCTGCTGGCCGGAGGTCGCGGTGGACCTGACCCCGCTCGCGGGGTGACCCGGGGTGAGCGCCGGTGGCGGACCGCTCAAGGTCCGCCCGGCGGCTGCCGAGTGCCCGTACGGAGAGGGACGCGTTGCGGGCCCGACCACGACAGCCAATCCCTGAGGAGTGGACATGGAGACCATCGAGCAGCACCTGTGGCCGCTCGTCGTCGCGGAGTACCCCACCGTGGCGGCCGACGACTACTCCGCGGTGTACCAGGCGTACGGCCCCGCCTTCGGCCCGTGGCGGCCGGTCGCCGTCGGCGGTGCGGACGGGGCCGCCACGGTCCTCGCGGCCGGCGGCCTGGTCGACGACCCGGTGACGGCGATGGCGGCCGTCGCCGAGGACTGGCGGCTGCTGGCCGGTACGCCCGACCGCGACCGGCTGCCCGCCTGCCCGGAGCAGCCGACGGCCGGGGACGTCGCCCGCGAGGCACCCCAGGGGCTGCTGCTGCGGCACGGCCTGGCCCGCCTGGAGGGCGGAGCGCCCGGCCTCGACGTCCCCGCCGACCTGCCGGTGGCGACCCGCCCCCGTCGCCGGAAGTGACCCGGCCCAGCCGCTGCGCCGTCGTCCGTCCGATCCCACCTCCGAGGAGCGCCTCGTGCCCATGACCCCCGTCCGCTCCGTCCAGCCGGTCGCCCCGGTGTCCCAGGACCTCCTCGCCACCGAGGCGGTGGCCCACCTGGAGCGGGCCGGCTACCGCGCCACGAGCGGCACCTTCGGGGACCTGACGACCGCCGAGGTCGCGCTGGCCGGCGGTCTCTCCATGGTCCTCGTGCCGATGGTGGAGACGCTGTACGACGACCTGGACACTCCCGACGTCGACCTCTGGCACGTCCTCGTCCGGGACGCCGGCGGGACGTACCTGGAGGTGCCGGACGGCGCCGATCAGGACGACGCGTGCCCGTCGGTGCTGTGGGCGGCCCGCATGGGGGTGGACCCGGCGGCCGCGGTGCTCCTGGTCCGCAACGCCCTGGCCGACGACGACGTCTGCGCCCACTTCGGCCTGTCCGTCTGATCGAGAGGACCCCGCATGACGTATCGCCAGACCCGCCGTTCCAGCAGTGCCCTGATGGTGCTGCCCACCTGCCGGGGCAACGACCTCTCCTTCGCGCTGCGCGTGGAGGCCGGACCTCCTGGCGGCCTGTGGCTGCGGCCGGAGATCGCGGGCATCAGTGCCGACTGGCGTCCCGAGCCGGTGGTCACCCGGTGGTCGCCGGCCGACCTGCGGCTGGCCGCGGACTGGTTCGAGGAGGTGGCCGACGCCGACTACTTCCCCGACGACCACTTCCTGTGGTTCGGCAGCCCGGCAGTCGCGTTCGGGCTCATCGAGTACCACCCGGACCGGATCGCGCTCGACGTCTGCCTGACCAGCGACCCCGCGGCACCCTGGCCGACCTTCGACGGCGGCCAGTGCATCGCGGCTCCCGGCACCAGCCACCGCGACCTCGTGTACGTGACGGTCGACCTGACCCGGGAGGCGTGCCGGGAGGCGGCAGTGACGTGGCGCTGCTGGGCCGACAGCCACGGCCGGGTGCCGCTGATCACCTACGACGACGAGGAGTGACCGGTTCGGTGGCCGCACCCCGCTGCGTGGGCCATCCCGTGACCGGGGCGCACGACGCCACCGATGACGTCGCCGGGCGCCTGCTCCATCCGCACCGTCGAGGCATGCGGGTATCGGCTCCGGCTCGACGAGCGGGACCGGCACGACGAGGCGCTCCTCGCCCGCACCACCGCGACCGAGCGGGAGGCCCTCGCCACGGAAGAACGCGAGCGGATCGAGCGGCTGCAGGCCGAGGCCGTCGCCGACCGGGCCCTCGGCGACCTCGTCGACCCGGAGCCCTGATCCCCGTCGCGCTGGAGGGTCAGCCCGCGGCGGGCGGTTCGGTCGGGATCGTGGCCCGGTCGGCGCCGGCTGCGTCGACCAGTTCGTCCACGGCCCGGTGCAGGGCCTCGGCGATCGTGCTGCCCGGCAACCGCTCGACGACCGCCCGCTCGACGCTCGTGTAGTACCAGAGCAGCTGGTCGCGGCTGGCGTTGAAGGTCGACCAGAACCCCGGCCCGTAGCGGCGGACGTCGGCCGCGATGCACAGGCCGTTGTGCGTCTTGTCGGCCGCGGTGACCAGCAGGGCGTCGAGCGGTTTGTCGGCGAGGCCGGCGACGTACGGCCGCTTCCGCTCGGCCCACGTGCCGCTCCGGTTGCCCTCGGCGTCCAGCCCGTCGGAGCAGGCGCGCACGATGTCGGCCACCGGGTCGCCGAACTCGGACCGGATGCGTTCCAGCACCGCTCCGCCCTCGCCCGTCGGCGCGTCCTCGACCGCATCGTGGAGCAGCGCCGCGATGGCCTGGTCCTCGGTTCCGCCGTGCTCCAGCACCAGCGCGCTCACGCTCATCAGGTGCGACACGTACGGGACCTGTGAGCCCTTGCGCAGCTGCTCCCGGTGGTGCCGGGACGTGAACGCGAACGCCTCGTCGAAGCGCTCGCTCAGCGCGCCGGACCCCATCCGGCCCCGGTCCTCCAGCGTCGTCGTCATGCGTTCCCCTTCCGTTGGTCGGCCAGCCGCTCGAGGGCGGCGGTGAAGCTGTCGTTCCAGAGGCCGAGGTGCTCCCAGCGTTCGGCCACGTACGCCGTCGCCTCCTCCACCGACATGCCCTCCTCGCGCACCAGCCAGCCGCGCAGCACCAGCCCGGTCCGCGAGGCCCCGCCGTGGCAGTGCACGAGCAGCCGGTGCCCCTCGTCCCGCAACGCGGCCATGTCGTCGAGGACGTCGGCCAGCACCGCGTCGACGTCGCTGTTCGAGTCGTTGTCGGCGAGGTAGGCCATCCGGTGCACGGTGTGCGGGAACGGCTCGCCGAGACGGCACAGCGAGACGACCGCGAAGTCCGCCTCGCTGTACCGGGCGCCGTCCAGGTTGCCGGCCCAGATGCCGGGCAGGACCTCGCGCGGACCGATCTGCGGGATGACACCCGGGTGGTACGGCGGCGCCTCACGACCGTCCAGTGCCGCCGCCAGCTCCTGCAGGTCGGCCAGCCGCCACACCCGGTTGCCGTGCCCGGGCACGCGGCCGTGCACCGCCGACGACCACCGCATCGGGATCCCGGCCATCCCGTACACCGCTCCGGCCAGCCCGCCGGCGACCGCGGCCACCGTGTCGGTGTCGCCGCCCAGGTCGATGACCAGCCGCAGCACCTCCGCGAAGGACCCGCCTCGCCGCAGCGCCCACACCGCCTGGCCGAGGGTCGGCCAGACCGCGCCGTTGGACTCGGTCGCCAGCTCCGGCGTCCAGTCAGGCGCCAGCACGGTCGCCCAGCGCTCGCGGTGCTCCGGCGCGACGCCGTCCATGGCGGAGGGGATGGCGGCCAGCGGGTCGCCGCCGTCCAGCGCGACCCGCACCAGCTCGTGGAAGATCGCGCAGCCCTCGCCGGTCGACGGGTCGCCGTGGGTGAGCGCGGAGATGCGGCGGGCGGCGTCCATCGTCACCTCGCGTCCCTCGCGGGCGAACCGGATGGCCGCGGGGGTGGTCCGCATCAGAGATCCGTTGCCCGCGGCCCGGCCGGAGCGGCGGAAGTGGTCGGCGGCGGCGACGTCCCACGGCAGGCCCGAGCCGAGGACGGCGCGGGTCTGGATGCCGACGTCCTTCGGGTCGGTCCGAGCCCAGGTGCGGAAGCGGTCGAACAGATCGGCCTCGTCCAGACCGCCGCGCTCGACGAGGGACGTCGCGACGAGCAGCGCCATCTGCGTGTCGTCGGTGAACTCGCCGGGTTGCCAGGGGCCGCCGCCGCACATCTCGGTGTGCGCGCCGCGGGCCGGCGTCGGGAAGCGGGCCGTGAACTGCCCGGGCGGGCCGAATTCGAAGGGCGCGCCGAGCGCGTCGCCGACGGCGGAGCCGACGAGCGCGCCGGCGACGCGGTGGGAGCGGTGGATGGGTCGGGTCACTCAGGCCTCCTGGAGGGGGTGGGTCAGGTCGATGCCGGAGGTCCACCGTGCGGTCGGCTGCCGGACGCCGGTGTCCGCCGTGGTCATCACCTCTCAGGGTTAGCTCAAACTCGCGTCAACTCCTAAGTTAGACGGGATCTGCGCTAACGTCAATCACCGTGTACCGCGACAGCTCGGGCAGGGCCCTGACCGACTACCCACGGCCGTCGGTCGCCGTCGACACGGCCGTCCTGACGGTGCCCGCCGACGACCCCCGGCTCGCTGTGCTGCTGGTCCGTCGGGCGGGGGAGGACCGGCAAGAGGAGTGGGCCCTGCCGGGCAGTTTCCTGCACGAGGGGGAGTCCCTGGCCGACGCCGTCCGCCGGTCGCTGCGGCAGAAGGCCGGCCTGACGCCGGAGGGCGAACCGCGTCAGCTGCACGTGTTCGACGAGCCCCACCGCGACGACCGCGGGTGGGTGCTGTCGGTCGCGCACGTCGCGGCTCTGCCCTGGCGGGCGGTGGAGCCGGTGGTCGTGGCGCGGCAAGGGGACGTCGTCGTGCGCCCGGTCGACGAGATCCGTGGCCTGCTCTTCGACCACGACGACATCGTGGAGCGCGCCGCCGACGACATGAGGACCGCCTACCGGGAGCGGCCGGACCCCGACGGGTTGCTCGACGAACCGTTCACCATCCGGCAGCTCTACGGCCTGCACGAGGCCGTGGTCGGCCGCCTCCGGTCGGTGGACACCTTCCGTCGAGCGATGTTGTCCAAGCTCGAGGACACCGGGCAGATGTCCGAGGGGACGGTCGGCAAGCCGGCGCAGCTCTACCTCCGTCGTCGTACCTGAGGTGCTGCTCCCTCAACCCGTGCGCGGACACCCAGGACGCGGTCGCGAGCCGCAGGCCGAGATCCTCGACGAAGTACGGGTGTTGCTTGCAGAGACGGTTGTGGAGCTTGCGGATGTCCACGCTGTCCAGCAGTTCGGGCAGGAGAGTGATCTGTCGCCGGGCGCACGCGCCCGAGTGATTCCATCGGCGCCGGGACCTGTCAGGAGTGCGCGTCTGTTCTCGCCGACGCCGATGCGTGACGCCGGCCTGTCTTGCCAGGTCCTCCGTCCGATCCGACGGTCGCCTGATCGACCTTGAGGGGCGCGGCTCCTCGCCGAGACTCCTGAGGACAGGTGTCGTCCCTCTCGTCCCGCGCCGTCGACCCCGGGAGCTTCGATGCAGGATCCGCGCACCCTTCCTCTGCCGGGCTGGTTGGCCGATGCCGTCCGGGCGACGCCGGCGACGACCGTCCTGCACCAAGCGGTGGACGTACCGCCCGAGTGGTGGCGACACGAGCTCGCGAAGCGAGACCTGGCGTACGAACTCTTCGACGTCCCCGATCGCCAGATCACGCGGGCCCAGCTGTTCGAGATGGGCAAGTTCGCCGCCAACTCAGAGGAGGATGCTCGCCGGCTGCTGTGGGCGACCCTCGCGTGGGGGACCGGACGACGGCACCGCAACAACCGGTCGCGCATCTCCGCGGTGGCCACGTCGCTGGACGCCCGCAGCGAGACGCTGCGGAAGGCGGCTGAGCTCGGTCGGACCGATCCTCGCGCGGCCTACCGACTCCTCCGGCCACGCCGGAATGCGGTCTCCCACCTGGGGCCGCCGTTCTTCACCAAGTTCCTCTACTTCGCCGGAAGCGGCAGTGCCGATCACCGCTGCCTGATCCTCGACTCGATGGTGGCGAAGAGCCTCCGGCGGCACTGCGGGTGGACATCGCTGACCGGCTTCTACTGGTGGCCGGCCGACGACTACGCGGCCTACTGCGACCTCCTCGCCCGATGGGCACAGGAACTGACCGCGGATGCGGACGAGCCGGTCACCGCCGACCGCATCGAGTACATCCTGTTCACTCGGGGAAAGTCGGAGTGACCACGGCAAGCTCGCCACCGTCGCGTCGGACGAGGTCCGTCCCGCTGTCGACGCCGGCGCCTCAGCCGATGACCGACACGGGGCACCGAAGGCCTGGGGCGCGGGACAGTCGGCGATCCCCGGTGACGAGGTGGGCAGCCAAGAGCTCGGCGAGTGCGACGTACGTGCCGTCGTAGGCGCTGACCGCGTCGCGGAGCTCGAGGACGCGGTCGAGGAGCGGTCCGTGCCCGTGCCGGGTGATCGCCAGCTCACCGAGGTCACGGATCGAGGACCGTGCCTCCTCAACCGTCAACCGGCCGGTCAGCACCCAGCGACGGATGGCTGAGGTCGCCTCCACGTCGAGTAGGTGAGGGGCATGGGGCTCCTCCGATCGCAGTGCCTCCCGGGCGGCGTCGCCCTCCGCTCCGCCGACCAGGAGTGCGGTGACCACGACCGAGGCGTCGACGACGATCAACGCTCGGGGCGCTCGGCCCGGATGGTCTCCACGACGTCGGCGATCGAGATGTCCAGCCGCCGCGAGGCCGACCTCGCCAGGACTTCCTCGATCGGTGGCCGGGCGGCGACCCGTTCCAGTTCGCGGAGCACGTACTCGGACAGGGACGTCCCGGCCCCGGCCGCGCGCCGCCGGAGCTCGGCGTGCACGTCGTCAGGCACGTTCCGCACCTGCAGCATCTTGCCCACGGGACGAGGCTACATGTGATTCGCATGCGCAGTCCGTCGTCCAGTGAGGGACGCCGTCCCGCCATGACCACGTGCCGGGCGCGGTCGAGCGTGCCGATACAGAGGAGGCACCACCCCGCTGACCTCAGGAGCTGCGACGTGCCCAGGTCCACCGCGGCCCGGCCGCGCTCCGGGCCGAGCGGAGGCGCCCGCAGCACGAGAGGCGCCCGCAGCACGAAGAGCGCTCGCAGCACGACGAGCGCCCGCCCGACGAAGCGGACGCCGGCCAAGCGGCCGACGGCGAAGGGGCGCCGCCGCGCGAGGTCCAGGCGAGGCCGCCGAGCGGCCCTGCTCGTCGTGCTGGTCGCGGCCGGCATCGTCGCCTGGCCATCGATCCGGCAGCACCTGTCCGCCTTGCCGTTCCTCGACTCGATCGTCTCCGCGTCGCCGCCGTCCGCGCCCGCCTGGCCGCTGACCGGCGTCCCGACCGATGCGGTCCCCGACCGCCCGGCGCTCGCCGTGAAGATCGAGAACTCCGTCGACGCCCGCCCGCAGACCGGGCTGGGCGCCGCGGACGTGGTGTGGGAGCAGGTGGTCGAGGGCGGCATTCCCCGGTTCGTCGCCGTCTACCACTCCACCCTCCCGCCCGAGGTCGGCCCGGTGCGCTCGATCCGGCCGATGGACCCCGCGATCGCCGCGCCGCTCGGCGGGCTGCTCGCGTTCTCCGGGGGCGTGCCGCCCTACGTCGCCGCGGCCCAGGACGCGGGACTGCAGGTGCTCAGCCAGGACAGCGGCGCCGACGGCTTCTCCCGGACGGCGACCCGCACGGCGCCGCACAACGTCTACGCGGCGCCGCAGATCCTCGTCGAGCAGGCCGACGCCGCCCACCGCGCCGCCCCCGGCGCCCAGTTCGACCACGCAGGGGCCGGCGCAGAACCCACGGCCGTCGCCGCGGGGCAGCCGGCGACGAGTCTGGACCTCACGCTGTCCGGCGTCAGCCACCCCCGGTGGGCGTGGAGCGCGGCGGACGGCCGCTGGCTGCGCAGCGAGGGGAGCACCCCGGCGGTCGAGGCGGACGGGCGGCGGATCGGCGCCGCCAACGTCGTCGTCCTGCGCGTCGACGTCGTCGCGACCCAGGCCCGTGACCCGGCCGGCAACCCCGTCCCGGAGACGATCCTGACCGGCACCGGCCGAGCCCTCGTCGCCTCCAGCGGGCACGCGGTCGAGGCCACCTGGTCCAAGCCGGGGACCGGCGACCGGGTGAGCCTGACCGGAGCGGACGGCGACCCGGTGGAGCTGGCGCCCGGGAGCACCTGGATCGAACTGGTCCCCAACGGCGGCGGCGCGGTCGCCACCGGCTGACGACGACGGCGATGTGAACGGGCCCGCGCGATGAGTCTCCGGCTCTCGGGCGGTCTGACCCTCGTCGACCGCGCGAGGAGGAACACGTGGAGCAGTTGCTGCGAGTCCAGAACTTCACCGTCTCGAGCGACGGGTTCGGAGCCGGCGAGCACCAGAGTCTGGAGCGACCGTTCGGGCACGCGAATCCCATGGAGCTGATGTCCTGGGCCGTCGCCACGGCGAGCTGGCCCAACCGCACCAAGCCGGGGGGTAGCCGCGGCCTGGACGACTACTTCACGCGGGACTTCGCTCACAACATCGGCGCCGAGATCATGGGCCGCAACAAGTTCGGTCCCCAGCGCGGGCCGTGGCCGGACCACGAGTGGCAGGGCTGGTGGGGCGCCGAACCGCCGTTCCACACCCCCGTGTTCGTGATGACCCACCACGAGCGTCCGTCGTTCACGCTCTCCGACACCACGTTCCACTTCGTCGACGCCGACCCGGCCGCGGCCCTCCGACAGGCGCGCGCGGCCGCCCAGGGCAAGCACGTCCGGCTCGGTGGCGGGGCCACCACCATCCGGGAGTTCCTCGACGCCGACCTCGTCGACACCCTGCACGTGGCCGTCTCGCCGGTGGAACTCGGCTCCGGGGTGCGGCTCTGGAAGTCACCCGACGAGCTGCTCGACCGCTTCCACCTCGACGTCGTGCCGAGCCCGAGCGGCGTGACGCACCACCTGTTCTGGCGGAGGTGATCCGAGGGCCCACGCGGGGACCTTCGAACCTGTTCCCGCGCAACGCCCGTTCCTACCGTCACGGGACATGCCTGGCACGAACGCGCCCCTGCTGGTCGCGGTCGACGACGACCCCGCGCTGCTCGCCGACGTCGAGCGGGAGCTGCGCAACCGGTACGCCTCGGACTACCGCGTCTGCTGCCTGAGCTCACCGGACGAGGCGCGCCGCATGCTGGACGAGCTGGCCAGAGCCGGCGAGGAGGTTGCCCTCGTCCTCGCCGCCGAGGACCTCGGCGGCGCACCCGGCACGGAGTTCCTGGCGGGCGTGCCGAGCCTGTTCCCGCACGCCCAGCGCGCGCGGCTCCTCCCGTGGGCCCGCGTCGGCGAGCCGACCACCGGCGACGCCGTCTTCGAGGCCATCGCCCGCGGCCGCATGGACCAGTGGGTGATGCGGCCGGCGCCGCCGCCGGATGAGCAGTTCCACCAGGCGCTGTCGAGTTTCCTGCTCGCCTGGGCCGAGGCGCGCCGCCGCGCACCGCACACGATCGACGTCGTCGGCGAGACCTGGTCCGGCCGGGCGTACGAGCTGCGCGAGACGCTCGGGCGCTGCGCGCTGCCGCACCGGTTCTGCCTGGCCGGCTCCGAGGAGGGCCGCGCCATCCTCGCCGACGCCGGCCTGGACAGGAGGCTCCCCCTCATCGTCATGCCCAACGGGGCGGTGATGGAGGACCCCACCGACATGGACATCGCCCGGTCGGCGGGGACGACGATCGACCCGTCCGGCGAGGAGTACGACCTGGTGATCGTCGGCTGCGGGCCGGCCGGCCTGTCCGCGGGCGTGTACGGCGCCTCCGAGGGGCTGCGCACCGTCGTGATCGATTCGGGCAGCATCGGCGGCCAGGCCACGGCGAGCTCGTCGATCCGCAACTACCTCGGCTTCCCGAGGGGCCTCAGCGGTGCGGACCTCGCCCGCCGCGCCTACCAGCAGGCCTGGGTCTTCGGCGCCCGCTTCGCCTTCATGCAGCAGGTCACGCACCTGGCCCGGGAGGACGGCGGCGTCGTCCTCACCCTCCACACCGGCGGGGTCGTGGTCGCCCGCGCGGTCATCCTGGCGACCGGCGCGAGCTACCGCCGCCTGGGCGTCGAGCCGCTCGAGGAGCTGCGCGGTTCCGGCGTCTACTACGGCGCGGCCGCCTCCGAGGCGTCGCTCGTGGCGGGGGAGGAGGTCTACATCGTCGGCGGCGCGAACTCCGCCGGGCAGGCCGCCCTCCACCTGGCCCACTACGCCAAGCGGGTCACCCTCGTCGTCCGGGCCGGGTCCCTCGCCGCCGGCATGTCGCACTACCTGGTCCGCCAGGTCGAGGAGACGCCGAACATCGAGGTCCGGACGTCGACCGAGGTGGTCGACGGCGGCGGCGACGGCCGGCTGGAACACCTCGTGCTGCGCGACCGCACGACCGGCGACCGGGAGACGGTGCCCGCCTACGCGCTCTTCCTGATGATCGGCGCCCGGCCGCACACCGACTGGCTGCCGCCGACCGTCGACCGCGACGACGCCGGCTTCGTCCTCACCGGACCCGACCTGAGCGACGACGCCGTCCGGGCCCTGGGGCGCCGCCCGCTGCCGCTGGAGACCTGCGTGCCCGGGGTGCTCGCGGCCGGCGACGTCCGGCACGGGTCGGTGAAGCGCGTGGCCTCCGCCGTCGGCGAGGGCTCGATCGCCATCCAGTTCGTCCACCACCTGCTCGCCGTGTGACTCCTCGCGGCTGGTCCGCGATCACCGCTACGGAGCCGTGCCCGACCGCAGGCGCTCGG
Source organism: Geodermatophilus sp. CPCC 206100 (assembly GCF_048569675.1). Lineage (NCBI taxonomy): Bacteria > Bacillati > Actinomycetota > Actinomycetes > Geodermatophilales > Geodermatophilaceae > Geodermatophilus > Geodermatophilus sp. CPCC 206100. Next base: position 43,043 of record NZ_JAQISV010000030.1, on the reverse strand, counting down.
CGATCGGCTCGATGTCGTCCAGTTCTCCGGCAGCGACCGAGATGATCAACTCGTACGCCTCGTCGTTCGACAGTGTCAGTCGCCTGCCGTTGACGCCGTAGAAGGCGATCGTCGCGGCGAGTGCGAGTCGCTTGTTGCCGTCCACGAGCGAGTGGTTCCGTGCGAGGGAGTGCAGCTGCGCCGCTGCCTTCTCGTGGATGGTCGGGTACGCGTCCTCGCCGAACGCCGTGGACCGCGGTCGCGCCGCGGCAGACTCCAGCAGACCGACATCCCGCAGCTCGACCTCGCCGATCGCTCGCCTGACGATGTGCAGGAGATCGTCGACGTCCAGGAAGATCACTGGCCGAGACGCTCCAGTGCCTCGGCATACCGCGGGAGTTCCTCATCGAGCACGCGGTCCAGGAGTTCGCGCTTGCTGTTGCGTTCGATGTAGTCGCGGACCGCCTGCCGGGCGACGTCCTGCATCGACCGGCCTTCGAGCTCGGCTCGGCGGCGGAGGGCTTCGGTCTCCTGGTCGTCCAAGCGCAGGGTCATGGCCATGGCCTGGATGGTATCGCTGGTGATACCGTAGTGACCGGGTCAGGGCGGCGGCTGCGCGCCCACCACGCCGGCGACCACCGCGGCCGCCGCGTGGCCGCTGCGGACGGCGTCCAGGACCGGCGCCCCGGCGCGCCAGCCGGCCAGCACGCCGGCGGCGAAGGCGTCCCCGCAGCCGGTCGTGTCCCGCACCGACGGCAGCGGCGCCACCGGCACCTCCACCGCGCCGGCCCGCGTCAGCACCCGCGTCGGCCGGGCACCGGCGTGCACCAGCACGAGGTCCGGTGCCCACGCGGGCAGGCCGCCGTCCAACGCCAGCACCGACGCCTCGGCGGCGTTGCAGAAGAGGACGTCGGGTCGCAGCCCGGCGAGCAGCTCCACGTAGCCGCTCCCCATCCGGGTCGCTGCCGCCGCGTCCACGCTGACCGGGACACCGGCGTCGTGCGCGAGGTCGGCCGCGGTCCGTACGGCATCGGGGAACCTCAGCAGGTCGTAGCCGTCCAGGTGGACGACGGCGGCGCCGGCCAGCCATCCGGGCCGGACGTCGGCCGGCTCGAGGGCGCCCTCTCCTCGGTCGGTGAGCAGGGTCCGCTCGCCGTCCGGGTGGACCAGCACGGTGGACAGCGGCGTCCGTCCGCGGCGCACCACCGACGTCTCGACCCCGCGCGCACCCAGCGCGGCCAGCAGCCCGTCGGCGACGGGGTCCGCGCCGGCCCAGCCCGCCAACCGCGCCGGGACCCCGAGCCGGGCCAGGGTCGCCGTTCCGTTGGCCGGCGCGCCGCCCGCCGTAGTCCCCCGGACGACCCGCTGCTGCCCGCCGACCACCAGCGGGCCCGACAGCTCCAGCACCTGGTCGGCCACCAGCTTGCCGAGCGCCACCACCGGGCCCCGACCCGCCGGGCGCGGCCACGCCGGGGTCACAGCCACGCCTCGATCGCGTCCAGCTGCTCGTGGGTGAGCCCGGTGAACAGGTCGGGCGCGACCACCAGCACGTGCGGGTGCGCCGCCAGCCACTCGCCGGTGTCGGCGGCCTGGCGAGCCAGGTCGTCGTCGATCCACACGATCCGCCGCTCCGGCTCGGCCTCCGCGACCGCCCGCGCGGCGGCCAGCTTCCACCAGCCGGACGCACCGTCGAGCGCGCCGAGGAACCCGGTCGGCGCGACCCCCTCCCGGACGTGCACCCGCAGTCCCCGCGGCAGGCCCATCGGCCCGGCCAGCAGCCGGTCGGCGTCCGCAGCCCACGTCGTGAGCCAGTGGATCTCCACCCGCTCGGACTCATGCCATGCGCGCAGCCGGCCGGTGATGGTCGGGTCCCAGGACAGCACGTACCCGTTGAACGTGCCCCGCGCCCAGCCCTCGGGCAGGGCCACGCAGGGCGCGTTGAGCACGCCGTCGACGTCGAGCAGCAGGATGGGGACGTCGCCGGTCCCGGCCATCGGAGCACCTCCAGCGCCGCGTGGTCGAGCACTGCCTACCCGCCTCCGAGCAGTAACCGCGCGTTGACCTTGATGTGGTGTGGGTCACGGCCGATGTCCTGGGCGCGGTCCGCACGCGGACCGCGTCGGCCACGCCCCGCGGAGAGGCATCGGGATGACCACTGCAGAGCTCACCACCGTCCGGTCGGCCGAGTGGCGCGCCGACTTCCCCAGCGACGAGGCCGCTTACTACGCGCGCCGTCGAGCCGACGAGCTGCGGCTCGCGGGCGGGCTGCTGGAGCGGGCCCGTCCTTTCCCCGACGTGCTCGGCTCGATGCCGGTGTGCGTCACCGTCTTCGGGCACCTCCGCGCGCACCCGCGCGCCGCGGTCGCCGTCCTCAACGACCTCCTCGGCCTCGACCTGATCGGGCTCGAGGGCGTCGACGTCCGGGGTCGGCGCATCGCCGGGATCGAGTGCGCGTGGGCGCCCGACCGCCGTGACCACCTCAAGGACCGGACGGTGTTCGACGCGGTCGTGGCCGGCCGACTCGCGGACGGGCGCAGCCAACTGATCGCCGTCGCGACCGAGGACGTCGACAGCTCCGACCGCGACCCGGAGAACACGGCCGCCGACGAGAGGTACCGCGCTTGCTGCCGCGGGTTCGGGATGGCCGAGGGCGCCTTCGCCGAGCTGCGGAGGCACGACACCCGCCGGCTGCTGCGCACCGTGCTGCTGACCGAGAGCGTGCGCCGGGGTGGCCGCGGCGGCGGTCCGGTCTTCGACGAGGCGCTGACCGTCGTGCTCTCCCGGGACGACGACGCCGCCGCGCGGTCGGCCGTGCGCGCGGTCCAGGCCCGGCGCGGTCGCCTGCGCACCGACGTCCGGTACGTGGCGCACCGGCAGCTGGCGGACGCCGCTGCCGGGATCGACGACCTCGCCGACTGGGCGGGCGGGTTCCGTCGTCGCTACGTCGTCGGCTGAGCGCGGGCGGCACTGACGTTGCGTGACCGGCGGCCCGCGTCCCTCACGCGATGGGAGGACGCCGGCGCCCGACCGGGCGGCTCCGGGGGGCCGGCGCGTTCGCGGGGTGCTGTCCTGGAGCACCGCGGTCCCTGACCCGCCGCGATGCACCAAGGAGCGCCTCATGACCGACCCCGACCTCGGCTTCCCCCTCTGGACGGGCAACCGGGCGTCCGAGGCTCCTCGCTGCCGCAGCTACGTCCCCGGACACGGCGTGCACCCGCTGCGCGTCCAGCTCGCCAACAGCAGCCCGGACGAGGACTGGGCCGCCGTCGTCGTCATGGGCGCCGTCGACGACGTCGTCACCGTGGCCGTCGGCGACGAGCTGCGCCGCTACCGCAACCACGACACCGCGCGGCTCGTGGAGCACGTCGGCCGGGTCGGCGCCGACGCGCTGCTGAACCTCCGCTACGGGCTCCTGTTCCTCCGCTCCTGGCCCCGGGAGTCCCACGCCGCCTTCTCCGTCCAGCCCGCCGGCGACCTGCCGCAGCCCTGCCGGCCGCGGTAGGCCGTCCCCCGTCCGGGGGAGAGCAGCAGCTCAGGCGGGGTGTTTGCCAGGAAGCGGTCCCACCCTGGGCCCGTGGCCGGACGCCGTCCCCTCCGAGACCACCGGCTCCGCCGGGGTCTGGCCGCGCTGTGCGCCGCGGCGGTCCTGGCCGGGTGCGCCGGCCACGCCGCCGGCCAGGACGTCGACACCGCCTCGGTCCGGAGTTCCCCGACCGCTGAGGTCGTGCCACCCCGACCCGTGGCCCCGGCCGTCGACGCGGTCCGGGTCCTGACCGACGTCACGGCCGCGGCGGCCGGCGCCGGCGGGACGGTCACGGTCGCCGTCCAGGACGCCGACGGCCACCAGCTCCTCGCCGGCGGCGACGCGGGCGCACCCGCCTACACCGCCTCGCTGGTCAAGGTGGTGGTGGTGACCCGGCTGCTCCAGCTCGACCAGGCCGGCGCCGTTCCCCTCGACGAGAGCGACCTCGAACGGGCCCAGCGCGCCATCACCGACTCCGACGACGACGCGATGAGCCTGCTCTGGGACCGGTACGACGGCGCCCGCCTGGTCACCGACCTCGCCGGCGAACTCGGCCTGACCGGCACCGCACCGCCGGCGATCGCCGGGCAGTGGGGGCAGGCGACCACCACGGCGGCGGACTACGCCACCGTCCTCCGCCGGCTCCCCGAGCTGCTCGACGCGGAACGCGCCGGGCTGCTCACCGGCTGGCTGGGATCGGTCGCCACCACCGCCGCCGACGGGTTCGACCAGCGGTTCGGGCTGTTCGGCCGGGCCGGCGTCAAGCAGGGCTGGATGTGCTGCGTCGACGGCCGGCGCCAGCTGCACTCGGCGGGCGTGCTCCCCGACGGCCGGGTGGTCGTCCTGCTCGGCGACTTCCCGACCTCCACGACCTGGGACCGGGCCCGCGCCGCGCTCGACGGCGCAGCGGCCGCCGTTCTCGCCGGCATCGGCTGACCGTGCCCCGGCCGCTCGACGAGCGGCCGGGGCACCGCGGCGTCAGGCGACCCGGCGAGCGCCGGCGTAGCTCGGCATCGAGTCGAGGTTGACCACGGCGACCGGCTTGCCGGCCGTCGAGGCGTGCACCATCTGGCCGTTGCCGATGTACATGCCCACGTGCGAGACGGGGCTGTAGAAGAACACCAGGTCACCCGGCCGGAGGTCGCCCTTCCCGACCGCGGCCCCGAACGTCGACTGCGCCCGCGAGGTGCGGGGGATCGAGACGCCGGCCGCCTTGTACGAGAAGGAGGTCAGGCCCGAGCAGTCGAAGGAGTTGGGACCGGTCGCGCCGTAGACGTAGCGGTCGCCCACCTGGGCGAGAGCGGTGTCGACGGCGGCCTGGGCGGTGCCGTTCGGCGCGGCGGCCGGAGCGGCGGCGACGGCGGCGGTGGCGGCGGGGTCACCCGCGTCGGCCGAGGCCGGCAGGGGGGTGAGGGCGATTCCGGCACCGGCGATGGCGGCGACGGCGATCCCGCGGAACGTGCGACGTGCAGAGGGCGTGCGTGTAGTCGTCATGGACGACGGGTTCTCCTGTTCTCCACGGCCGCCTACCGGGTTAGCTGACGGGTTCGGGCGGGGGAGTCGCCCGGCGCGACGGATCGCGCTTCACCCCAGGGATCCAGGTGGGTCCCCGGTCCGGGCATCGGTAGACGACCGATGCCTGGTTCGGCGGGGTCCGGCGGGTGCCGCTCCGGGAGATGGGCGGCGAGGGGGCCCGCGAGACCGGGCAGAACGCTAAGAAGGCGCGACGAGCGTCGCCAATCGGGGTCGATGACCTGGCGACCGCGCCGACCTCGCCGCGACTCGCCGTCGTCAGCAGCGGGGACGACGGAGCGTGAGGAGCGTTTCCCCAGCGTCCGTGCTGGTCAGGAGATTTCCACGACTTGACCTGACCCCGGGGTGCCGCCACGGTGCGTCACCGGCGGGCGACCGCGAGCGCTGGGATCCCGGGTGATTGACCCGGCCGTCGGGCGGGCAGGGAAGCAGGCAACCCCAACCAGGAGGAGCAGTTCGATGGCAGGCATGATCCGCAAGCTCGTGGCGTCGGGGATCGCGGCGAAGGTGCTGCAGGAGGCCCGCAAGCCGCAGAACCAGGCCAAGATCAAGGAGTTCATCGCCAAGATGGGCGAGCAGAACAAGAAGGGCGGCGGCGGCAAGGGCTACGGCCGCGGCCCCGTCCGCTGACGCCGTGACCGGACGCAGCCCCGCTCGAGCTCCGAGCCGGGGCCGCGTCCGGTGACCGTGCTCCGCATCGCCGTCCTCGACGACCACCAGTCCGTCGCCGCGGACTTCTGCGACTGGTCCCGGCTGCCCGAACCGGCCGAGGTCACCTACCTCGCCGACCCCGCGCCCGACGAGGACGCCCTCGTCGCCCGCCTCCGGCCCTTCGACGTGCTCGTCGCCATGCGCGAGCGCACGCCGTTCCCGCGCCGCGTCCTCGAACGCCTCCCGCAGCTGCGCCTGCTGGTCACCACTGGCCGGCGCAACGCGGCCATCGACCTCGCCGCCGCGGCCGACCTCGGCATCCCCGTCTGCGGCACCGGCTCGCACGCGCCCGGCACCGCCGAGCTGACCTGGGCGCTCATCCTGGCGGTGGCCCGGCACGTCCCGGAGGAGGACGCCGGCATGCGCGCCGGCGGCTGGCAGACCACGCTCGGCACCGACCTCGCCGGCGCCACACTCGGCGTCGTCGGGCTCGGCCGGCTCGGCGCGCGGGTCGCCCGCATCGGCCGCGCCTTCGACATGGACGTCGTCGCGTGGAGCCAGCACCTCACCGACGAGCGCGCCGCGGAGGTCGGCGTGCGACGGGTGGGCCGGGACGAGCTGTTCGCCACAGCGGACGTCGTCACCGTGCACCTGGTCCTCTCCGACCGCACCCGCGGGCTGGTCGGCCGCGCGGAGCTGGCGCGGATGAAGCGCACCGCGATCCTGGTCAACACCTCCCGCGGGCCGATCGTCGACGAGACCGCCCTCCTCGCGGCCCTCCGCGAGGAGCGCATCGCGGGCGCCGGCCTCGACGTCTACGACCGCGAGCCGCTGCCCGCCGAGCACCCGCTCCGCCGCGAGCGGCGCGCCGTCCTCACGCCGCACCTCGGCTACGTCACCCGCAACACCTACGAGGTCTTCTACGGCGAGGCGGTCGAGGACGTCGCCGCGTTCCTCGCCGGCTCGCCCGTCCGCGTCCTCCGCCCGGAGTGAGCGCCTAGGGCCGGCCGGCGTGCGGGACGTCGACCTCGGTCGCCACCAGCACCGCCTCGCGCACCGGCGCGCGGTTGTGCTCGTAGAAGTCCGGCGCGCAGCACATCAGCAGGGTGCGGCCGTCGTCCCCGCCGAGCATGCAGGCGAAGACGCCCAGCCCGGACGGCGCCGCCACCTGGTCGACCACCACGCCGCCCGGCGCGAGGCGGACCACCCGCGCGCCGAGGCCGTCGGCCGCCCAGATGTGCCCCTCGGCGTCGAGGGTGCAGCCGTCGGGGGCGATCACCAGTTGGCCGAGCACCTCCTCGGTGGTCCGGCCGGTCACCTCCGGGCCGAGCGCCGCCCACACCCGGCGGTTGGACAGCGTCCCGTCCGGGGTGAGGTCCCACGCGGTGTACCGGTTGCCGAACGTCTCGCCGACGATCAGGGTCCCGCCGTCCGGGGTGATCACCGAGCCGTTCGGGAACTGCAGGCCGTCGGCGACCACGGTGACCGTGCCGTCCGGGTCGACCCGCTTGAGCGTCGCCGGCGCCGCGTCGTCGCCGGCCATGAGGTCGAAGCCGAAGTCGCCGACGAACACCTGCCCCTGCTCGGTGACGACCAGGTCGTTGAGCGAGCCGCTGCAGTGCTCGGACAGGTCGGCGTGGGTGGACAGGACGCCGTCGGCGAGGCGCAGCACGCGGTGGTCCTTCATCGACACGACGACCATCGACCCGTCGGGCAGCCAGCCCAGCCCCGAGGGCTGCTGCTCGACCTCCGTCACGACCGTCTCCGCGCCGTCGGCGGTCACCCGGCTGACGATGTGCCGGTAGAAGTCCGACACCCACCAGGTGCCCTCGCGCCAGCGCGGGCCCTCGAAGAACCCGCCGCCCTCCATCACGGTCCTGAGCTGACGATCTGCCATGGCGGGACGCTAGCGGCAGAGTGAGGCCGTCACCCCCCAGACCGAGGAGACCCATGACCGTCATCGCCGTCGTCGGGGCCACCGGCCAGCAGGGCGGCGCCGTCGCCCGCGCCCTCCTGGACGCCGGTGCCCGCGTGCGCGCGCTGGTCCGCGACCCCGCCAAGGCGAGCGACCTGGCCGACCGCGGGGCCGAGTTGGTCCGCGCCGACCTCGCCGACCCGGCCAGCCTGCGGTCGGCGTTCACCGGTGTCCAGCGGGTGTTCGCCATGACCACCCCGTTCGGCGCGGGCGGTCCGGAGTCGGAGGTCCGGCAGGGGACGGCGGTGGTCGACGCCGCCGCCGACGCCGGGGTCGAGCACCTGGTCTACAACTCGGTCGGCGGCGCGGAGCGGTCCACCGGCATCCCCACTTCGAGAGCAAGCGCCGGGTCGAGGAGCACCTCGCTGCGGTCGGGCTGCCGGCCACCGTCGTCCGGCCGGTGTTCTTCATGGAGAACCTGGCCTGGATGGCCGCGACCGAGGACGGCGGGGTCGTCGTCCGCATGCCGTTGCCGGCGGGCGTGCCGCTGCAGATGATCGCCGTCGCCGACATCGGTGTGGCCACCGCCGCCGTCCTGCTCGACCCCGCCCGGGTGCCCGGCGGCAGCATCGAGATCGCCGGTGACGAGCGGACGGGGGAGGAGATCGCCGCCGTCTTCGGCGAGCGGGCCGGCCGGCCCGGTCGCTACGAGGCGCTCCCGCTCGACGTGCTCGGCGACGACGCCGACTCGCGGGCCATGTTCGCCTGGTTCGTCGACCTGCCCGCCTACCAGGGCGATCTCGCCGCCACCCGGGCGCTCGCGCCCGGCCTGCACGACCTGCGGGCGTGGGTGGCAGCCGGCGGCTGGAACCCACAGGCCTGAACCGCACCCGGCAGACCTGTTCTCGGCGATGCTCGTGCTCTGCCCACCGCGGTGGGCAGAGCACGAGCATCCGCAGGGGAAGTCCCTGGCCGGGGACGTCAGTCGCCCTTGACGTTCACCACCTGGCGCAGGGTGTGCCGGATCTCCACCAGGTCGGCGGCGTCGGCCATCACGACGTCCACCGGCTTGTACGCGTCCGGGTGCTCGTCGAGGAAGGCGTCCGACCGGCCCCAGGCGATGCCCGCCATCCGCCGGTCGAGGTCGGCGCGGGTGAACAGCCGGCGGGCGGCACCCCGGGAGTGGTTGCGGCCGGCCCCGTGCGGCGCGGACATCAGCGACTCCGGGTTGCCCTTCCCGACCACCACGTAGGACGCCGTCCCCATCGACCCCGGGATCAGCCCCTCCTGCCCGCGCCGCGCCGAGATCGCGCCCTTGCGCGACAGCCACACCTCGCGGCCGAGGTGGGTCTCCCGCTCGGTGTAGTTGTGATGGCAGGAGATCTCGACCCGGCGCTCGACCTCGGTGTTCAGGAAGCGCGACACCTGCTCGGCGACCCGGTCCATCATCTCGGCGCGGTTGAGGAGGGCGAACCGCTGCGCCCACCGCAGCGCCTCGATGTAGGCGTCGAACTCCGCCGTCCCCTCCTCGAGCCAGGCGAGGTCGCGGTCGGGCAGGTCCATCCCGCGGCAGCGGTCCTGCGCGATCCGGATGTGCTTGGCCGCCAGCCGGTTACCCACCCCGCGCGAGCCCGAGTGCAGGAACAGCCACACCCGGTCGGCCTCGTCCAGCGACACCTCGATGAAGTGGTTGCCCGACCCGAGCGACCCCAGCTGCAGCGGCCAGTGGTCGGCGACGCCGTCGGCCTGCCGCACGCCCGCCAGCGCGCGGAGCTCCTCCACCCGCGCGGCCGCCGAGTCCCGCAGCTTCTTGTTGTACCGGCCGGCTGACAGCGGAACGGCCCGCGAGATCTGCTCGTGGAGGACGGCGAGCTTGCGCCCGTGCAGGTCGTCGGCGGTGAACTGGGTGCGGACGGCGTCCATCCCGCAGCCGATGTCCACCCCGACCGCCGCGGGGATGATCGCGCCCTCGGTCGGGATCACCGACCCGACGGTCGCGCCCTTCCCCAGGTGCGCGTCGGGCATGAGCGCCATGTGCGGGCGGACGAACGGCATCGAGGCGGTGCGCTCGGCCTGCAGGCGGGTGGTCGGCTCGAGGATCGAGGCCCAGTTGAGCAGCCGGTCGCTGATCGTCTCCACCGGCCTGGCATACCCCGTCCGGCGGCTCAGTCCTCGTCGTTGTCGCGGTCGCGGTCCCGGTCCCGCCGGCGCTCGCGGTTCTCGCCGTTCCCGTTGCCGTTCCCCTGCTCCTGGGTCGGCTCCGCCTCGGTCGTCGGGGCGACGGTCGGCGGCGGCGGTGGGGGAGGGGGCGGCGCGACGGCGTGGGTGACGGTGACCGTCGTGCCGACCGGCACCTCGCCGACCGGGTCGAGCGCGAGCACCTGCCCGGCGGGGACTTCGGCGGTCTCGACCGCGACCAGCCGCACGAGCAGGTCCAGGCCGGCCAGCTGCGGCTGCACCTGCCCCACCGGCCGCCCGACGTACTCCTCGGCCGTCAGCCGGACCCGCACGACCGGCGGGGCCTGCGGCGCCAGGGGTGCGGCGGCCGTCGTCGGCGCGGGCGGCGGCGTGGGAGTCGCGCTCGCCGGCGCCGGATCACCCCGCAGGCCGAGGACCAGCGCGCCCGCCGCCACCGCGGCCACCACGACGAGGGCCACGAGCAGCGGGATCAGCAGGCGCCGGCGCGGCCGGTCCTCCTCGGGCTCGGCGGCGGCGGAGCCGGCGTCCTCGTCGGCGGGCTCGGGAGCGGCGAACGGGAACACATGGGTGGCGTGCTCGGCGCGGACCGCCGGCATGACGAGGGTGTCGGTGCGCGCGTCGTCCCGGCCGGCGGCGAGGTCGTCGATCGCGGCGACCAGAGCGGCGCCGTCCGGGATGCGCTGGGCCACGTCCTTGGCGAGGGACCGGTCCACCAGCCGGCGCAGCGGCTCGGGGACGTCGTCCGGCAGCGGAGCGGGCAGCTCGCGCAGCTGCTGGAGCGCGATCTCGACCGGGTTGGGGCCGTCGAAGGCCCGGCGTCCGGCCAGGCACTCGTAGGCCACCATGCCCCAGGAGTAGACGTCGCTGGCCGGCACCGCCTTGTCCCCGCGCACCTGCTCGGGGGCGAGGTACTGGGCGGTGCCCACGACGTGACCGGTCCGGGTGAGCGGGGTGTTGGCCGCGGACCAGGCGATGCCGAAGTCGGTGATCTTCACGGTGCCGTCCGGGGCGACCAGCACGTTGCCCGGCTTGACGTCGCGGTGCACCACGCCGGCCGCGTGCGCGGCGGCCAGGCCGGCGGCGACCTGGCGGAGCAGGGCCAGCGTCCGGTCGGGGGCCAGCCGGCGCTCCTCCTGCAGCACCGTCGACAGCGGCCGGCCCTCGACCAGCTCCATGACCAGGTAGACCAACCGGTCCCCGCCGCCGGCGCCCGGCTCGACCTCGCCGTAGTCGTGCAGCACGGCGATGTTCGGGTGCACGAGCCCCGCCGACAGCCGCGCCTCGGTGCGGAACCGGGTCAGGAAGACCGCGTTCTCCGTGAACTCCGGGCGCAGCACCTTGACCGCGACCTGGCGGCCCAGGACGCGGTCGACCGCGCGCCAGACCTGCCCCATGCCCCCGGTCGCGACGGGGGAGGACAGCTCGTAGCGGTCGGCGAGGACGGTGCCGGGTCGGTGCATGCGCGCCGGGTCAGACCGGGTCGACCAGGCGCAGAGCCGGCGGCGCCGCCAGCCGCTTCTCCAGCGTCACCCGGTGCCGGCCGTCGGGGTCGTGGCGGAAGGAGAGCCGGTCGACCAGCGCCTGCATGAGCCGCAGCCCGTGGCCGCGCTCGAGCGGGGACCGGTCCGCGGTGGCGGCCGAGGTCAGCTCGTCGGGGTCGAGCCCCTCGCCGCCGTCGACGACGACGATCCGGCACACCGCGTCGTCGATCGCGACCTGCACCTCGTAGTCCGTGTGGTCCCCGGCGTGCTGGACGACGTTGGCGCAGGCCTCGGTCAGCGCCAGCACGATCTCGTCGACGACGGCCGGCTCCACGCGCAGGTGCTCCAGCGCCATGCGGCACAGCCCGCGGACGAAGGGCACGCTGCTGGTGTCCACCGGGAGGCTGACGGTGAAGGCGATGTCCATGGCAGGTTCCCCTCTCCCGCCTGGCGGCATCTACCCTGCGGTGAGCCAGTGGACCACGACGAGGAGACCGCCCCGTGCTGTTCGAGATCGAGCGGACGACGGCCTCCGGGCGACCGGCGCTGAGCGTACGCGGGGAGCTCGACGTCGCGACGGCTCCCCGGCTCACGGAGGCCGTGGAGTCCCTCCTGTCCCAGGGGCCCCGCGCACTGGTCGTCGACCTCACCGCCACGACGTTCCTCGACTCCTCCGGCGCCCGGTGCCTCGCGATGGTGGCCCGCCGCGCGCTGGGCGCGGACGTCGCCCTCCAGGTGGTCTGCCCGCGCAGCAACAGCCCGGTCCGGCTGGTCGTCGACCTGCTCGAGCTGCAGGCCCTCGTGCCGATCGTCGAGTCGGCCCGGCTGCCCGAGGAGGAGGTCGGCCCGTAGGGTCGCCGGGGATGACGCCGAGCCCGCCCACCCCGACCGTCCCCGAGGTCCCCGACGAGGCGCTCGCGCGGTGCGCGGACGAGCCGATCGCCGTCCCCGGCGCGATCCAGCCGCACGGCGCCCTCCTCGCCGTCACCGAGCCCGACCTCGCCGTCGTCGTGGCGTCGGCGAACGCCGCCGACGTGCTGGGGGACGGCGCGGCCCCCGACCTGGCCGCCCTCCTCGACCCCGCCGACCTCGACCGGCTGCGCGCCGGGCTGGCCGGCGACCTCGCTGAGCTCAACCCGCTGCGCGTGCGCGTCGGCGGGCGCGACCTCGACCTCGTCGTCTCGCGGGCCGACGGCCTGCTGCTGACCGAGTGGGAGCCGGTCGAGGGTGCGGAGCAGGCCGGCGCCGCCTGGCACCGCCGGCTGCCCGCGGTGCTGCAGCGGCTGTCGGCGACCGGGTCGCTCGACGAGCTGACCGGGGTGCTGGCGCGCGACGTCCGAGCCCTCACCGGCTTCGACCGGGTGATGGTCTACCGCTTCGACGCCGAGTGGAACGGCGAGGTGGTCGCCGAGGACCGCCGCGACGACCTCGAGCCCTTCCTCGGCCTGCGCTACCCGGCCAGCGACATCCCCGCCCAGGCCCGCGAGCTCTACGCCCGCAACTGGCTGCGGCTCATCCCCGACGCCGGCTACCGCGCGGTGCCGCTGCACCCGGCCGTGCACCCGGACACCGGCCGGCCGCTGGACCTGTCCGGCTCCATCCTGCGCAGCGTCTCCCCGGTGCACCTGGAGTACCTGGCCAACATGGGCGTGGTCGCGTCGATGTCGGTCTCGCTCATCGACCGCGGGCGGCTGTGGGGGCTCGTCGCCTGCCACCACTACGCCGGCCCGCACCGGCCCTCCTACGCCGACCGCGTCGCCGCGGAGTTCCTCGGCCGCACCGCCTCCCTGCTGCTGCACGCGACCGTCGACACCGCCGAACGCGGGGACGTCGTCGCGGTGGCCCAGCAGCAGGCCGCGCTGGTCGCCGCCCTCGGCCGCACCCCGCGGACCCCGGCCGCGGCACTGACCGCGGGGCCGGGGACCCTCCTCGACCTGCTGCCGGCCGGCGGTGCCGCGCTCCGCCTGTCCGGCCGGCTGCACCTGCTCGGCGCCACCCCGCCGGCCGACCGCGTGGCGGCGCTGGTCCCGGAGCTGCTGGCCGACGGGCGCGGGGTGACCGACACGCTCGGCAGCGCCGCTCCCGACGTCGCCGACACCGCCAGCGGGGTGCTCGCCGTCGCGGTCGGCACCGCGCCCGGGGACTTCCTCGCCTGGTTCCGCCCGGAGACCGTCCGCCAGGTCACCTGGGGCGGCAACCCGCACGAGCCGAAGACGGTCCAGGGGGCGACCGGCCCCCGGCTGAGCCCGCGCCGCTCGTTCGCCGCGTGGGAGGAGACGGTGCGTGGCACGGCCCGGCCCTGGCGCGAGCACGAGGTCGCCGCGGCCACGGCCCTGGCCGGCCACCTCACCGAGTCGGCGTTGCAGCGGGCCGGCGAGGACAACCGGCTGGCCGCGGCCCTGCAGCGCACCCTGCTGCTCGAGGAGCTGCCGAAGGTGCCCGGCGTCGCGCTCGCCGCGCGCTACCGGCCCAGCGCCGCGGACGTCGTCGGCGGCGACTGGTACGACCTCGTGCCGCTGCCCAGCGGGCGGCTGGCGGTCGTGCTCGGCGACGTCGCCGGCCACGGGCTGGCCGCCGCCGCGATCACCGCCCAGCTGCGGCACGCCCTGCGCGCGCAGCTGCTGCGCGACCTCGGCCCCGGCGCCGCGCTGCGCGCGCTGGGGGAGCTGGTCGCCCGCCTGCTGCCGGGCGAGCTGGCCACCGCCGTCGTCGCCGAGCTGGACCCGGCGACGGGGGAGGTCGCGGTCGCCAGCGCCGGGCACCCGCCGGTGCTGCACGCGGGCGCCGGGGGCACGACCTTCATCCGGGACGGCCGCGGTCCGGCGCTGGGCCTGCTGGACAGCCCCGACTACCCCGAGACGCGGACCTCGCTGGCCGGCGCCGACCGGCTGCTGCTCTACAGCGACGGACTGGTCGAGCGCCGCGGTGCCCGGCTGGACGACGGGCTGGCCGCGCTGCGCACCGCCGCGGGCTCGGCGGGGCCGGACCCCGAGGCGCTGCTCGACGCGGTCCTCGCCGCGCTCGACCCGCCCGACACCGACGACGTCACGCTGGTCGGCCTCGGCCGCACCTGATCAGGCCGGGTCCCGGTCCAGCACGTAGGACCCGGGAGCCGCCTCGAGCACCGGGTGGTTCTCGCTGCCGAGCTCGGCTGGTGCGGGCACCTCGTCGCCGGAGCGGGCCGTCGTCCACTCCGCCCAGTGGCCCCACCAGCTGCCGGTGTGCTCCTCCGCCGACGCCCGCCAGTCCGCGGGGTCCGGGCCGGGCTCGCCGCCGGTCCAGTAACTCATCCGCGGGTTGCCGGGCGGGTTGACCAGGCTCTGGATGTGGCCGCTGGAGCTGAGCACGAAGGTGCTCGGGCCCGACATCATCCGGGTGGTCCGGTAGCAGCCGGTCCAGGGCGTGATGTGGTCGGTGACCGCGCCGGTGACGTACGTCGGCACGGTGATCCGGGCGAGGTCGACCGGGGTGCCGAGGACCGTCTCGCCGCCGGGCCGGACCAGCGTGTGCTCGGCGAAGATGCGCAGGAACTGCTCGTGCAGGGCCGCCGGCAGGTTGGTGCCGTCGGCGTTCCACGCGAGGACGTCGAACGCCGGCGGGTCCTCGCCCATCAGCCACTGGTTGACCAGGTAGCCGAACACCAGGTCGTCGGGGCGCATCCAGGTGAACGCGCTGCCCATCGTGCGGGCCGGGATGACCCCGCGGGTGCGCGAGATGCGCCGGGCCAGGCCCACGGTGCGCGGACCGGCGAAGGCGTTGAGCGGCGCGGCGCCGCTGAAGTCCAGCAGGGTGACGCCGAACGCGGCGCTGTGCACCGTGTCGTCCTCGACCGCGGCGAGGTGGTTGAGCAGCGTGCTGAGCACGATGCCGCCGGCGCAGAACCCCATCGTGTTGACGTCGGGCGAGCCGGTGACCTGGCGGGCGACGGCGATCGCGCGCCGGACCCGCTCCGCGTAGGTGTCGAGGTCCCAGTGCGCGTGCTGCCGCGACGGGTTGCGCCAGCTGATCATGAAGACCTGCAGGCCCTGGGCGACGGCGTGCTCGACGAAGCTGCGGCCGGGACGCAGGTCCAGCATGTGGAACCGGTTGATCATGGGCGGGACGACGACCAGCGGCCGCTCGCGCACCCGCTCGGTGCTCGGCCGGTACTGGATGAGCTCGATGACGTCGTCCCGGTAGACCACGGCGCCCGGCGTCAGGGCCAGGTCCCGGCCGATGACGAAGGCCGAGCGGTCGGTCTGCGCCGGCAGGCCGCGGTTGTGGACGACGTCGTGCACCAGCGCCTTCGTGCCGCGGACGACGCTGCCGCCGCCGGTCTCCACGGCCCGCTTCAGCGCCGCCGGGTTCCCGAGCAGGGTGTTCGTCGGCGCCGCCGCGCTCACCAGCGCGCCGACGGCGAAACGGGCGCGCGCGACCTCTCGCGGGTCCCGGCCCTCAGCGGCGTACCGGTCGACCAGCCGCTCCAGGGCCGCGGCCCAGGCGAGGTAGCCCTGGCCGACCCGCCGGTAGGCCGGGTTGGACCGCCAGGCCGGGTCGGCGAACCGCCGGTCCTTCTCCGCCGGCGCGATGCGGTCGGTCCCGCGCGCGATCGCCACCAGGTCCCGGCCCAGGTGCACGGTCTCGGTCGCGACCGCCCGCGGGGCGGTCAGCAGGCGGGCCAGGCCGCCGGCGGCGGTGGCGGCCGGCGACGTCGCCGCGATGTCCTCCCCGACGGCGGTGGCGGGCTGCTCCTCGGGGACGGTTCCGGCTGCGGACACAGGCTCTCCCTCGCTGTGGGCGTGGTCGCGCTCACGCTAACGACGCGCAACCGTCCGGAACCGGGCCCAAGGTCCCTACCGGCGGAGGGATGGACCACACCCGCCGCGCGGCCGTCAGTGGTGGGAGCCGTGCCGGCCGAGGGTCTCCACGGGGGTCGCGCCGGGGCGGGTCCACTGCGGCGCGGGCCGGCTGGTCGGGCCCCAGGTGGGGTTCCCCTCGGCGTCCGAGCGCCAGTACCAGCAGGCGTGGCGCCCCACGGGCCAGCCCTCGGGCTTGTCCTCCCACGCCTCGCCGCGGCCGTAGGGCGTCATGTCGAGCAGGCCGAGGGACCCGTCGGCCGGCTCGTTGCCCCGGCCCGTCGTGGAGTAGGTGAGGAACACGCGGTCGCCGTCGCGCAGGTAGCACACGATGTGCCCCTCCTCGGTGGCGATCGACTCCTCCATCCCGCGCACCGAGTACCAGGGCTGGGCGTAGCCCATGAACTCGACGTAGCGGGCCACCTCGTCCCAGCGCCCCGCGGTCAGGACGGCGAACGAGACGCCGCGGGCGTGCAGGTAGACGGCATCCCTCATCTGCCAGACGTTGAAGGTGCAGCCCTCGCACTGCCCCTGGGGCGGCGCGCCGTCGTACCACATGGAGTGGTAGACCACGAGCTCGTCGCGCCCCTGGAACAGGTCCCGGAACGGGACCGGGCCGTCGGGTCCGACGACCTCGGCCGTGCCGTCGACCTCCACCATCGGCAGCCGGCGGCGGGCGGCGGCGATGGCGTCGCCCTCGCGGGTGTGCGCCTTCTCGCGGACCAGGAGCTCGTCGCGGGCGGCCTGCCAGGTGGCCCGGTCGACGACGGGCGGGCGCCCGGGCAGCGTGGTGGTCGGGTCGGCCGGCGTGGTCGTCATGGCGTCCTCCGGAGGATCTCGTGCCGGGCAGCGTCGCGCGGCGTCCTGCGACACCAGGACAGACCCGCGACCCGGCCGGAACTCATCGCCCGGGACGCCCGCTCAGGGTCGGCGGGGCGCCTTGCGCCGGCGGGGTGGCTCGCCGCCGCCGTCCGCCGTCCGGCTGCGGGCGAAGGACTCCGCCAGCTCGCGCGGCCAGCCGTCGTCGGCCAGCAGCAGGGTCAGCTGCCGGCCGAGAACGGCGTCGACGTCGGCGGCGGGCAGCTCCGAGCCGAAGACCACCTCGCGCAGCGCCCAGCCGCGGCCGGCCAGCGATCCGGTGGCGACGGCGACGGCGAGCTGCTCGACCGCGGCGACCTCCATCCGCAGGGCCGCCCAGCGCAGCACGGCGGGCAGGCCGGACACCGGCAGCGCGTCCTCCAACCGGGTCAGCCAGCCGACGTCGGCGACGAGGAGGTGGCCGAGCAGCGTCCGCGCGCCGTCGTCGGACCGGTCGGCGGCCTGCCGCCACTGCCGCTCGAGGGCGTCCCCGACCACCCGGCGGCGGCTGGCCAGCACGGCCAGCTCCCAGGGGTCGACCGCGAGGTCCAGCAGCGGCAGCGCGACGCCGAGGCTCAGGGTCTGCTCGACCAGCAGGCCGGCCGTCCGGTCCAGCCGGGCCACCCGCCGGCCGCGGGCCACCTCGTCGGCGAAGGCGGTGCACAGGTCGCCCTGGGTCAGACCGGCCAGCTGCACGGCGGTCTCGGCGGGTCCCTCGGCGCCGTCGAAGACCTCGGCGAGCAGGGCGGTCAGCACCGGACCGCGGACCCGGTCGGCCGCCTCCGGGTGCCGCGCCGTCGCCGTCCGGAGCGCCGCCCCGACGGCGGGGTCCGCGCCGGCGAGGGTGATTGCGGCGGCCGCGTTGGTGCCGCGGGCCAGCCAGCGCGGAGCGGTGTCGGACTCGAGCACGCAGGCCAGCTGGTCGGCGGTCAGGTCGGGAGCGTCCAGCTCGGCCCAGGAGTCGGCGAACAGCCACGCGTCGAGCGCGCGCAGGTCGGCGAGGTCGTCCGGCGGCAGCTCGCCCTTGCTGGCCGCCTCCAGCAGGCCGCGGGCCCGCTCGGTGTCCCCGGGTCCGGCCGACGCGGAGCCGGCCGCGGCGACCAGCTCCACCGTGACCGGCGCGGTGTCGCCGTCGTCCTCGGCCGGCCCGGTGCGCAGCGACACCCCGGTGGTCAGGGCGCGGGGCAGGACGGCGAACACCACCTCGGCCACGTCACGGCCGGAGGAGCTCAGCCGGGGCAGCCGGCAGGTGCCCCGGCGGGCGGCGAGGGCGGCCAGCAGCTGGGCGAGGCCGGGGGTGAGGGCGTCCACCTCGTCGACGGTCAGCGCGGGGAGGGTCCGGTCGGCGGAGGGGACGCGCAGCGGCGGCAGCGCGTCGGTGGGGTCGGCGTCCGCCGCGAGGCCGTCCAGGAAGCGGCCGGTGCGGCGCAGCTCCAGCAGTTCGCGGACGCCGAGCCGCCCGGCGGCGTCCCACACCAGGTGCACCAGGTAGTTGCCCGGCCGGCCGAACCCGTCGGCCCGGGAGGCCACCTTGCGGTACAGCAGCCGACCACCGTCGCGGGACAGGACGCCGTAGGCCTCCCCGTCGTCGGGCCGGAAGCCGACCAGCGCCCCGAGGGCCTTGCGGGTGCGCCCGACCGCCGCCGGCCAGTCCGCGGACACGGCGAAGACGCCGAAGCCCGGCCCCTCCAGCGTCCGCGGCGCCGAGGTGTAGACCGCCTGCGGGCAGGCCCGGCCGCTCATCCCGACCACTCGCGGCGCAGGCCGGAGCCGGTCTCCTCCGGGTCGAGACCCTCCTCGGACAGGAAGCCGTGCCGCGCCAGGAGCACCAGCAGCGGATCGAGGCACCCGATCGGTGAGATCACCGGATAGCCGCCGTCGTGGGCGTCGGCGCCGGTCGCCGACACCGCGTGCACCGTCGGTCGCGGCAGCCGGCCCAGCACCGCGGTGAGCAGGTTGGAGCCGCCCTTGAGCTCGAGGAAGTCGACCAGGCGCGAGCTGTTGCGGCGCACGTCCTCGAACCAGTGCGCGAGCGGCGCGGCGGCCAGGTCGGTGTCACGCAGCGCCTCGGCCGGGAAGTCCGGCATCCCGCGCAGCTTGTCGGCCTTGCTGAGCACGACCGCGGTGGAGACGCCCTCCAGGTGGCTGTCCGGGTGCAGGTTGCGCGCCGTGCGCATCAGGTTGGCGAGGTTCACCACCATCTGGGTGTGCCGGGCCAGGCCCATCGACTCCTCACCGGGGTCGGCCAGGTGGCGCAGCCGCGGGAAGACGCCGGGGGAGAGGATGACCAGCACCGACGAGGCGGCGTACAGGAACTTCCCGTACTGGCCCATGTCCTCGCTGCGGTACAGCTGCTCGCCGGAGGCGTCGAAGACGACCAGGTTGAGCGACCGCTCGGCGCCGTTGCGCCCCGGCCCGCGCAGCACGAGCGTGAACGGCTCGGGCGAGCTGCTCTCGCCCAGCAGCGGCAGGGTCAGCGGCAGCTGCCGGCGCTGCACCAGCAGCCGGTACCGGTAGTCGTCGAAGCGGGCGGCGCTGTCCTCGTCCATCTCCACCGAGATGCCCAGCGGCGCCAGCGCGCCCTCGTGCAGCAGGTCGATGAGCACGGTCAGGTAGGTGCTCTTGGACGCGCCGGTCAGCCCGACCAGCCCGACGACGACGGTCGGCCGGGAGAGGTGGTCGGGGGGCAGCCGGTGGCCGTTCGGGCAGGTCGGGGCGACGTTCGCGGCGGCCGCGCCGGCGGCGTCCTTGGGCGTGGGCGGCGGGCCGGTCTCGGTGCGCAGCGGCTCCAGGAACCGCTGCCACCGGCCGCGGCGCTCGACCGGCGGGCGCTGGGGCGTGCCCCGGGCGTCCCGCCAGACGGGCGTGGTCAGCGGCTCCAGGCAGCGGGGGCAGACGCGGTTCCTCACGTGCGGCTCACCGGACGAAGAGGAAGAAGAAGAGCAGCGCGGTCACCGCGAACACGACGAGCAGCACCCGCTGGCGCTCGCGGAACCGCTGGCGCCGCGCGTCGAGCCGCTGCTGGGCCAGGGCCCGTTCGTACATCCCGGACAACGACGCCTCCTCAGACGAGCACGTGGTAGACGATGGCCAGCACCAGCCCCGCGACGATCCCGAGCAGGACGGCGACCCCGATCGCAGCCGCGTAGCCGGCCCGGGTGTCGGCGACCGCGCGCTCCAGCCGGCCCAGCTCGTAGCGGGCCGCCTCGACCAGCGCGCCCATCGACTGCAGGTCGCGCATCGTCGTCCGCGGATCGGGGATCTCCGACGTCCCGCCCAGCCACCGGGTCCGCTGCTCGACCTGGCGGGCCAGCACGGCGACCGACGGGCGCTTCTCGGGGGCGAACCGCAGGGCCTGGCTGACGCTGTCCATGAGCAGCGGCGGGACGTGCGTGAGGTTGAGCCGACCGGCCCGCAGGGCGAGGAAGTACTCGGAGTCCGGCATCGTGTCGTCGGGGTCGACCGGGTGGACGGCGCCCGCGGCGTAGGCGATGACCAGGCCCCAGCTGTAGACGTCGCTGGCCTCGGTGAGGACCGCGCCCTGCAGCTGCTCGGGGCTGGCGAACAGCTTGGTGCCCAGGGCCGCGATGCCGGTGGTGGCGGTGCCCGAGGGCGGCTCGGGGCCGACGTAGCGGCTGATGCCGAAGTCGACCAGCCACACGTCGGAACCGGAGATGATGATGTTGCCGGGCTTGACGTCGCGGTGGACGACGCCCGCGGCGTGCACGTCCCGCAGCGCGCGCAGCAGCCCGATCGCGATGCGCCGCAGCTCCTCGTCGGTCAGCCCGCCGGAGCGGTGGGCCAGGAACTCGTCGAGCGGCGTCCCGCTCACGTACTCCTGCACGTAGTACGGGGCGCCGGCGGCGAGGTCCTGGTCGACGATGCGGGCCACCCGCGAGCTCTTCACCCGGGCGGCGTTCTCCACCTCGCGGGCCAGCCGCTTGCGGGCCAGCTCCGGCGCGCCCTCGGGCAGCCGCTTGATGACGACCAGCGCGCCGTCGGCCGGGGCCGACCCGACGAAGACGTCCGCGCCCTGGCCGCCGCGGGGCAGCCGGCAGAGCAGCTCGTAGGGGCCGATGCGGTCGGGGTCGCCGGGCTCGAGCAGGTCGATCTGACGGGTCTCGGCCAGGTCGGCGACGGCCACGGCGGAGTCGGTCGCCTCGTCCACGTGCGGCCTCCGGTTCGACGTCGGGAGGACGACGGTAGAGCGCGGACCTGGGAACGGGGTCCACCGGTCGGCTGACATGCGGACTGCATGCACGGCAAGTACTCTGCAGTCGTGCCGGTCTCCATGACCATCCGGAACGTGCCGGACGAGACGCGCGCGGTCCTGGCCGCCCGCGCGGCGCGCGCGGGCAAGTCGCTGCAGGAGTACGTGCGCGGCGAGTTGACCGCGCTGGCCGAGCGGCCCAGCTCCGACGAGCTGTGGGACCGCATCCGGAGCCGCGTGCGGACGACGGGCACGCGGGTCCCGTCCGAGGTCGTCCTCGAGGCGAGGGACGCCGACCGGCGGTGACCGTCGTCGCCGACGCCTCGGCCGTGGTCGCCGCGCTGGTCGACGCCGGGCCGGCCGGCGAGTGGGCGGCCGGAGTGCTGGCGGGGCAGCCCCTGGCCGCTCCGGCGCACCTGTTCGTCGAGGTGTCGAACGTGCTGCGGCGCAGCGTGCTGACCGGGCACCTGGGCCGCGAGGTCGCCGCCCTGGCCCACGCGGACCTCGTCCACCTGCCGGTGACCATCGTCGCGTTCGAGCCGCTGGCCGCCCGGGTGTGGGAGCTGCACCCGACGGTGACCGCCTACGACGCGGCCTACGTGGCGCTCGCCGAAGAACTCGGCGCACCGCTGGTCACCCTCGACCGGCGGCTCGCCCGGTCGAGCGGACCCACCTGCCGCTTCCTGCTCCCCACCTGACCTGGCCCCCGGCCTGTGGACTCCCCGCGCCGAGGATCCGGGGGTTGCGTCGGTTTTCGCGGAAACCGACGGAAGGGGAGGGGTCAGGGGGCGGTGGCGAGGGTGCCGTCGTCGGAGCGGGTGAGCCGGCCGGCGTCCAGCGCGCGGGTCAGCGCGGCGGTGAGCAGCGGGGTGAGCGACGGCGTCCGGCGGCGGTAGCCGAACACCTCCGCCGTCCGCGCGAACAGCTCGTCCTCGCCCAGCCCGGCGCCGGCGCGGACCAGCGCCACCATCGCGTTGCCGACCTCCTGCGGAGCGACGTGCTCCAGCGGCCGGTCGGCGCTGGCGGCCTGGCGGCGGAACGCCGTCCACCCGTCGCGGTCATCGGGCTCGGGCCAGACGAACTCGCCGTCCAGCGAGCCCTCGGGCAGCAGGGCCAGCAGCGCGTCGCGGCGGGCCTCGCTGACGCGGGTCAGCCCGAAGGCGCTCGCGGTCAGCCGGGCCAGGCGGTCGCGGTGCACCGGCCCCTCGGCCTTGACTCCCGCGGTCAGCACGCGCTTGACCGTGCGGGCGGTGCGCGCGTCGGACAGGGTGTCGAGCGCCTTCTTCTCGCCGGCGGGCCGGGGCGCCCACGGGGCGAACGGCAGCTCGCCGTCCAGCGCCGTCGCGGCGGGGGCCTTCCGGACCGCCCGGCGGACCGGCTTGGGCGCGGCCTCGACCGCGGGCGGCTCTCCCACCGGCGCCTCGACGAGCACCGGTGCGGCCGACCGCAGCGGCGCGACCACCCGGACCTCCGGCCCCACGACCTCCCCGGCCTCCGTGGCCACGACGGCCGGCTCGGCGACGCGCTCGGCGACCGGTGCCGGCTCGGCGACGGGCTCGGTCGGAGGCGCCGCGGTCACCGGCTCCGTCCTCGGGGCGGGCACGGCGTCGACGGTCGGGACGGCGGCGGCGAGCCGGTCGAGGACCTCGTCGCGGTCGCGCAGCCAGGTCGGCAGCCACACCCGCTCGACCGCGGGCCAGCGCAGCATCCCCGACAGCACCTCGACCGGCAGCCCGTCGCGGTCGCCCACCGTGCGCCGGCGGGCCCACGCGGGGCCGTCGAGCAGCACGGCCATCACCGGGGCGTCGGGGGCCTCGGGGCGGGCGACGGAGAGGTCCACCCGGAACTCGGACAGCCCGACGTCGGTGCGCACGACCAGCCCGCGCTCGCGCAGCGCGGCCGCGATCTCGTCGCGGTGCCGGTCGGGGACCGGAGCCGGGCGGGCGTCGCGGGGCAGCGCGTCGGTCCCGAGCGCGGCCAGGTCGAGGTAGGCGCGCAGGTGCTTGATGCCGACCGAGGAGGTCTGCTCGGCGCGCAGCTGCGACGGGTCGAACGACGAGAAGACGACGACCTGCCGGCGGGCGCGGGTGACCGCGACGTTGAGCCGGCGTTCGCCGCCCACCCGGTTGAGCGGGCCGAAGTTCAGCGGCAGGAAGCCGCGGTCGTTGACGCTGAAGCCGGTCGAGAAGAGCACGACGTCGCGCTCGTCGCCCTGCACGTTCTCCAGGTTCTTGACGAACAACCCCTCGCCGTCGGTGCGGTCCAGCGCCTCGACCAGCCGGTCGTCGCCGGCGTCGCGCAGCAGGCCCTCGATGTAGGCCCGCTGCTGGGCGTTGAACGTGACGACGCCGATCGAGGGCAGCCGGTCGAGGGAGGCGTCGAAGCGGCGGCGGATCTCCGCGACGACGGCCTTGGCCTCCATCGGGTTGGTGCGCAGCAGCCGGCCGGCGCCCGAGCGGTGGAACGTGCCGTTGACCCGCACCAGCGAGATGCCGCGGCCATCGACGTCGGGGGAGGGCCGGCCGTGGGTGGGCGCCGGGAACGAGGAGAGCCGGTTCTCGTAGTAGGTGGCGTTGCTGAACGCGATCAGCGACTCGTCCTGGCTGCGGTAGTGCCAGGACAGCCACTGCCGCGGCACCCGGGCCTGCACGCACTCGGAGAGGATCGACTCCTCGTCCTCCACCGCGGTGCCCAGCAGCTCCATGGCGTCGTCCTCGGCCGATCCGGAGGAGGGCTCCATGAACGACGTCGGCGGCATCTGCTTGCTGTCGCCCACGACGACGGCGGCGCGGGCCCGGCCCAGCGCGCCCACGGCGTCGGCCACCCGGATCTGCGAGGCCTCGTCGAACACGACCAGGTCGAACAGGCCCGCCTCGGCCGGGAAGAACCGGGCCACGGAGTCGGGGGAGACCAGCACGCACGGCATGACCGCGGTGACCAGCTCGCCGTACTGGGCCAGCAGCCCGCGCACCCCGAGCCCACGGCGGGCCTTGGCCAGCTCCCGCTGCAGCGCGCCGACCCGGCCGTCGCCGCCGGCCGCGTCGAACGGTCGCGCCGCCAGCACCGAGCCGGGCAGCGCCGTCCGCAGGTGCTCGCGCACCGCGCGCGAGGCGGCGGTGAACCGGCCGATGGCCTTCTCGTGCACGCCGGCGTCGAAGCCGTCCAGCCCGCAGGCGCCGCGGCGCTCGGCGACCGAGGCCAGGGCCAGGCCGTGCTCGAAGGCGCCGACGGCGTCGTCGGCCGGCAGCTCGCCGCTGACCAGCAGCGCCCGGGCCTCGTGCAGGCCGGCGGCGCGCAGCGGCTCGAGGGTGTCGAGGAAGTCCGCCCAGCGGCGCAGCGACATCAGTCCGGTGTGCTCCACCCCGCGCTCGGGCCGGGTCATCTGCCAGCGCAGCACCAGGCCGTCGTCGCCGGCCCACCCGGCCATGCGCCGCGCGTCGCTGCGGCACACCCGCAGCAGCCCCGTCACCGCGTCGCGCAGGCGGGCCACGGCCGCGCCCGTGGCGGCGTCGGGGCCGGGCCCCTGGACGAGGAAGCGGCGCAGCGCGACGGCGAACTCGCGGTCGCTGTCGACGGCGGTGCCGGCCCGCTCCAGCCACTCGACCTGGCCGACGAGCAGCTCCGGATCGGCCAGCGGGTTCCACGTCTGCGGCACCGCGAGACCCGGGATGACCGAGGCGCGGCCGACGATGCCGCCGGCGGCGGACTGCAGCCGCCAGAGCTGGGCGGTCAGCTCGGCGACGTCCCGGAGCCGGACCTTGACGCCCGGTCGCAGCACCGGCGCGAGCTGCTCGCGCACGGCCCGCAGCCCGCTGCGCCGGGCGAACCAGCGGGCGGCCTGCGCGGTCTGGGCGGCGACGTACAGGTCGGCCAGCGGCAGCTCCAGCGCGGCCGGGGTGGCCAGCTCGAGCCCCGGGTGGACGGCGGTGCTGAACGCGGCCACCTCGCCGAGCAGCGAGCTGGTGGCGTACGCCCAGCGCTCGGTCGGCACCTCGTCGAGGACGTCCAGCGTCGTCGCGGGGCCGGACAGGAGGTGGGCGAGCGCGTCGAGGTCCGCGGGCGTGCGGACCTCGCGCAGGGCCCGGGCCAGGTGCGGCTCGGCCGGCAGCGCGCGGATCGCCTCGTCGACGGCGGCCGCGGCCCGCTGCGCGGCGAGCAGGTCGACCTGGTGGGTGTCGACGAACGCCCACGCGTGCTGCGGGGAGGGCCGGGTCAGGTCGGCGATGTCGGGCAGCAGCGCCAGCGCCCGGCGCACCTCGGTCATCGTCTCGGGAGAGGCGGCGGCGACGAAGGCGACGGGCAGCGGCAGCGACGGGACGTCGTCCCGCGCCGCGAGCACCGCCGTCCGGGCCGAGTAGAACGACAGCCCGGCGGCGTTCTCCGCGTGCAGCCGGTCGGCGTAGCGAGCCAGGGTGCGGCGGGCCGAGCGCAGGTCCTCGCCGTCGGCGGCCAGGCCCTGCCCGTCGGCGGCGACGGCGTGCTCCAGCGCGGCCTTGACCTGGGCGCGCACGACCGAGGTCCGGCTGCCCTTGTCGTGCAGGTCGAGGGCGAACGGGCCCATGCCGACGGCGTCCAGCCGGCGCGCGACGACGTCCAGCGCCGCCCGCTTCTCGGCGACGAAGAGGACCTTCTTCCCGTCGGCGACGGCGCGGGTGAGCAGGTTGGTGATCGTCTGCGACTTGCCGGTGCCGGGCGGGCCCTCCAGCACGAAGGTGCGGCCGGCGGCGGCCTCGGCGACCGCGCGCAGCTGCGAGGCGTCGGCGGGCACGGGGCACTGCGCGGCGAGCTCGTCGAGGTCGACCCGCCCGGCGGTGTCGGGCGCGGGGTCGGCGAACGGCTCGGTGGGCGCGTGCACGAGGTGGTGCACCAGCGGGTTGGCCGCGAAGTCGGCCCAGTGCTCGTCGAGGTCCTTCCAGAGCCGGAACTTCGCGAACTGGAGGACGGCGAGGTCGGCGGTCGCCTCGACGCGGTGCGGGAGCCCGGCGTCGGCCAGCGCCTGTCGGGTGGCCTGCAGCGCGCGGTCGAGGTCGATGCCGGCGCCGTCCTCGGCCGGCTCGGCGAGCCCGGGGACGGCCAGCCCGTGCACCTGCCGGAGCTTCTCCAGCAGGCAGTAGTTGGGGGTGCTGGAGCCGGTCTCGTCCAGGGCGAGCCGGTAGAGGCCGTTGCGGCTGGCCGGGGTCAGGGTGACCGGGACCAGCACGAGCGGCGAGCGCAGCGGCCTGCCGTCGAGCTCCCACACCAGGCTGCCCAGCGCGAGGTAGAGGTTGTTGGCGCCGGTCTCCTCGCGCACCGTCTTGGCCTTGTAGGCGAGGTTGCGCAGCCGGGGGAGGTAGCCGCCCTCGGTGACGTCGGCGTGCACCGACCGGCGCTCGGCGAGCACCTCGGCGAGGTGGTCGGCGGGCAGCTCGGCGGCCGACCGCAGCCCGCGCTCGCGCTGGACGGCGGCGATCCGGTCGCTGGGCAGCAGCGAGACGGCCGTCCCGGCGTGCAGCAGGTTCTCCAGCGACGCCAGGGAGGCCGGCGGGACGGTGAGCGGCAGGCCGGCGCGCTCGGTGTAGTTGATCAGCCGGTTGCGCAGGCTGAGGTCGAGCAGGCTGTTCTTCCACTGCTGGACCCGGGCCGGGGTGTCGCCGCGCCCGGGGGCCGGCGGTGCGGGGACCCGCTCGACCGGGCGGGCGGCGACGCTGTGCTCGGCCGGCCGGTACTCGAACACCTGCACGGCGCCGTCCAGGCCCCGGGTGCGCGCCGGCAGGGGGACGATGCCGTCGCGCCGGGCGCGGTGGACGTCGGTGACGCCGAGGACGCGGTCGAGGTCGCCGGTCAGCCACGGGGTGGCGGCCGCGGCGTGCAGGTCGGCGTCGTCCACCGGCGCGCGGCTGGTGAGCAGCGTGGTCTCGACCAGCCGGATGAGCCCGAGGTCGACCAGGTTGACCAGCGGCGCGACGTCGGTCGTCGCGGCGCTCTCCGCGCCGCGCTCCTCGCGCCAGTACCCGAGGAAGGCGTGGCCCTCGGCGAGCCACAGCAGCGGCCGGACGCCGGCCTGCTCCAGAGCGGCGGCGAGGGTGACGACGGTGTCCAGGCAGGTGCCGACCCGCCCGTCGAGGACGTCGCCGGGCGTGCGCACCTTCTGGCCGACGTCGGCCCAGCTGGCCGGCGGCTCGCTGTAGCGGATCTGCCGGCGGCGCATCGCCTCGGTGAGGGCGGCGACGATCTCGTCCACCCGCTCCGGGCCGGACTGGTAGCCCTGCACCGATCCGCTGCCGGTGCGCTCCTCCAGCAGGTCGCTGGCCTCGGCGATGAGCGCGGCGACCGCCGGGTGGTTGGGCAGGACGTGGGCGGCGAGCATCTCCAGCGCCAGCGGGACCGGCGCGGCCAGCCACTGGTTGGCGGCCAGCACCTGCACAGGGACGGCGGTGCCGCCGACGTCCTCGCCGTCCACCAGCAGGTCGATCTCGATCGACCCGGGCCGCTGCTCCTCGATCTGCAGCATGGCCGCGGGGTCCATGACCAGGCCGACGTCGCTGAGCACGGTCGTCTGGCCGGCGTCGAGGTCGACGAGCAGCTCGACGGGGCTGCCGATCGGACCCTCCGCGTCGCGGACGCCGAGCCGCACCGTCGCCGCGCGCGCTCCGCCGCCGTGGTTGGTGAACGCCAGCCGGCTCACCACCGGGACCCGGTTGTGGGCCAGCGCGTAGCTGAGGACGGGGGTGGAGGTCGCCTGGATCGCCACGGCCGGCCGGGTGCTCGTCTCGGGTGCCCGGAGGTCCGTGGTGCTCATGTCGTCCTGTCTACCGCCCCGGACGGACCGGTCCGATCAGGCGCGGGGAGCGTCTGGGGCGGGTGTGACAGGAGGGGGCGGTCTGACCACGGACGACGGTCGGACCACCTCCGGAGGGTCACGAAGCCGTCAGCGGACGCCGAGAACCGTGCGCCGATACGGGTCGGTCTCGTCCGGTGTCGCGCGGCCGGCCGCCGGGTCGTCCGCCCTCCCGCTCACCTCGGAGTACCCGTGTCGCACCCGCCTTCCCAGCCGCCGTTCCCGCCCGACCAGCACGGGCCGGCCTCGTGGCCGGCCGGCCCGCAGGAAACGGCCCCGCTCCTCGCCGCTGAGCCTCCGCAGAAGCCGTTCCTCAAGCGGCCGTGGGTGTGGGGCGTGGCTGCGGCGTTGGTCGTGGGCATCGGCATCGGCAACGCCAGCGCGGGCTCGGACGAGGTGGCCTCGGGCGAGGCGGCAGCGACGTCGACGTCGCGGTCCACCGCCGCGTCCAGCACCCCGGCGCCACCGCCCTCCGTGGCGCCCCTTGCCACCGTGGCACCGCCAGCCACCGTCGCGCCCACCCCGTCACCCACCATGCCGCCGCCTCCACCGACCACCCCGCCTCCGCCCGTGGTCGACTTCCCCATGCCGGGTCTCGTCGGCCTCGACCTGCAGACCGCCCAGAACACCGTCCAGACGTTCGGCGTCTTCTTCAGCCGCTCCCACGACCTCCTCGGGTCCCGGAGCCAGGCGGTGGACTCCAACTGGGTCGTCTGCACCCAGAACGTCCCGCCCGGTCAGCGGGTGACCGGCAACGCGGAGGGGCTCATCGACCTCGGCGTCGTGAAGCGCGAGGAGTCCTGCCCCTGAGCTGAGGAGGGGTCTGTACCGCCCGAGGTGGCAGGCGACCCGCGTGACGGCAGAGACGAGCGAGGCGCAGGAGCGGCACGAGTTCGTGTCGCAACGTGGGTGGGGCTTGCTGCCGCTCATAGTTCCGCTCGTGCCAGAACTGACCAGAGGACAGAACGCGTCGTTGCCGGAGGACGTGCAGCGTCTGCGCGTCGTCGTGACGTGGGACCAGCAGGCCGAGGACGTCGATGTGGACGCCTCCGCTCTCCTGCTCGACGAGCGCCATCGCGTGCGTTCCGACGAGGACTTCGTCTTCTACAACCAGCCCGCCGCTGCCGACGGGTCGGTGCAGTACCTGGGCGGCGCCAGTACGGACACCGGCATGCAGGAGAGCCTGGCGCTCGACCTGGAGCACCTCCCCGCGGACTGCTGTGCGGTCGCGGTGACGGCCAGCGTCAGCAGCGGGACCTTCGGTGACCTCAGCGGCCTGCGCATGCTCGTCCTCGACAGCACCGGCCAGCAACTCGCGAGCTACGACATCGCCGACGTGGGCGAGGAGACCGCCTTCGTCTTCGGCGAGGTCTACCGACGGGACGGCGGGTGGCGAGTTCGCGCGGTCGGCCAGGGCTGGGACTCGGGTCTCGCCGGGCTGGCGCAGAGCTTCGGCGTGACGGTCGACTCGGACGACGCAGGTGACGAGTTGGGCGACCTGTCGAGCGAAGAGCCGGAAGCGGATTGCTCGGCCACCGGGGGGACCGACGAGCCGTTGGCACCCGAGGTGGACGAGGCCGATGAGTCCGCCCCCGGCGACGACGATCTCGTCGACGTCCTGGAGGTCGAGGCCGCCAGCGAGGCCGAGCCGATGGCGGTCGTCATCGAGCTGCCGCAGCCCCGCGCGACCCCTGTGCCGCGCGCCGACGCGGCCGGGTCCCGTCCGGCCCGCGAGGCGCGGAAGGGCGTGCGGACCCGGAAGCAGCCGCAGCCGAAGCCTGCCAAGCCCGCCCTGCGCCTCGCCGGGGACGAGTCGTGGCAGGCGGCGCGGCTGTTCTCCATCTCCGGCGTCGGCAACGCCGAGGAGCAGGAGAAGCGGGCGACGTCGGCACTGCTCGCCACGATGATGGGCGTCCGGCCGTTCGGCCGGGGTGTCACCGCTCGCGTCGGCGCACCGGCGGGCACCGTCGAGACCTACCTCGAGGTCGCCTTCCCGCGCGGAGAGCAGACCGTGTTCCCCGACGGCGTCATCCGGGTGGCCAGGGGTTCTCGCCTGTGGACCGGCCTGCTCGAGACCAAGACCGGCAACAACCCGCTGCGTCGGGACCAGGTGGAGAACTACCTCGATGTGGCCCGGCAGCAGGGCTTCGACGCCGTGATCACCCTGTCCAACGACATCCCGCCTGCGGTGGGCGAGCACCCGGTCGCCGTCGACCGACGAAAGCTGGCCAAGGTCGCGCTGTTCCACCTGTCGTGGGCGGAGGTGCTGCACGAGGCGCGCATGGTGCTGACGCACCGGGGTGTCGAGGACCCTGACCAGGCCTGGATCCTCAGTGAGTTCATCCGCTACCTCGAGCACCCGCGTTCGGGGGCGGTGGGCTTCGACGACATGGGGCCGTCGTGGGTCCCGGTTCGTGAGGCGGTCGCGGCCGGCACTCTCCGGGCCGGTGATCGCAAGGTCCCCGAGGTGGTCGACGCGTGGACACGGCTCATCCGGCACCTCACGATGCGGTTGACGGCCGAGCTGGGTGTGGCCGTCACGCATGTCCTGCCGCGCAAGCTGGCGTCCGATCCCGACGCACGGTCACGGGCCGGCGTTGAGTCGCTGGCCTCGACCGGATCCCTGTCGGCGACGCTGAAGGTCCCCGGCGCGGCCGGACCGGTCACCGTGGTCGCGGACCTGCGCACCACGCAGGTGCGGGTCAGTGCCAAGGTGTCGGCGCCCCAGGAGGGCACCAGCCAGCGGCGCATCTCCTGGCTCCTGCGTCAGTTGAAGGACGCTCCCGACGATCTCCTCATCGACGTGCTCTTCCAGGGAGGACGGGAGTCGACCTGTGAGCAACTCCGCGACGTCCGCGAGAAGCCGGCGGCCCTGACCGGCTCCACCGGCTCGGAGGTCACGTCGTTCGTGCTCACCTGGCAGCAGCCGCTCGGGCTCAAGCGCTCCGGTGTCCGAGGCGCGTTCATCCCGAGCATCACCCAGGCGCTGGAGGGCTTCTACGCGCGGGTCGTCCAGCCGGTGCGGCCGTGGGTGGCGCCGGCTCCACAGCTCCCCGAGGACGCCGTCGTTCCCGGTGACCAGGTAGAGGCCGATTCCCGGGAGGACGTCGCGGGCTGACGTCGTGTGCGCCGGCGCCCGGTTCGGAGCGGCGGAACCGGGCGTCGGCGCACCCGCTCGGCCGTCGTGAGAGGTTGCCGGGCATGAGCGGCGCGCAGCGGCGGGAGTCGGGCCTGATCGTCGAGGACCGCGGGCACGTCCGCGTGCTCACCCTCGACCGGCCGGAGCGGCGCAACGCGCTGTCGTCGGCGATCCAGGCCGACCTGGTCGAGGAGCTGCTCCGGTGCGCCGAGGACGGCGAGGTCCGCGCGATCGTGTTCACCGGCAACGGCCCCGCCTTCTGCGCCGGCTTCGACCTCAAGGAGATCCGGGAGGGCGACGAGCGCGGCGAGCTCTTCCGCCCGCCGATGAACCGGCCCACCCGGTCGCTGTTCGAGGTCGTCACCGAGACGCCGATCCCCATCGTCGCGGCCATCACCGGCGCGGCGGTCGCCGGCGGCTTCGAGCTCGCGCTGGCGTGCGACCTGCGCGTCGCCGCGCCCGGCATCCCCATGGGCCTGCCCGAGGCGAAGATCGGCATGGGGGCCAACTTCGGCTCCGTCGTCCTGCCCAAGCGCATCCCCATGGGAATCGCCCTGGAGCTGCTCTACACCGGCGAGTCCGTGACCAGCGAGGTCGCCGAGCGGTGGGGGCTGGTCAACCGCCTCGTTCCGGTGGACGACGTCCTGCCGACCGCACTGCGGCTCGCGGAGGCGATCGCCGCCAACGCCCCGATCTCGGTCCGGCGCATGAAGGAGACCGCGGTCAAGGCGCTCGAGCTCCCGCTGTGGCAGGCGCTGCGGCTCGACGTCGGGCCGAACCCCTACCTGAGCGAGGACCGCAAGGAGGGCATCGCCGCCCGGCTCGAGAAGCGCCCGCCGAGGTGGACCGGGCGCTAGGTTCGGTCCGACGCCGATGGGGTCAGGAGGACGCGCCGTGACCGATCCGCTGAGGAAGCAGCCACCCCCACCGCCGCCCGGGTACGCGCCGCAGCACGATCCCGGACAGCAGCCGGCGTACCCCCCGCCGCACGGGTACGACCCGCAGGGCAACGGGCAGCTCGGCTCCGGCCCGCCCGCGTACGGCGCCCCGCCGCCCGGCTACTCGCCGATGCCCGGAGCCCCGGCGGGGTACGCGGCCCCCACCGGCCCTCCGGGCCTGATGCGGCCGACCGGCATGACGATGCTGCTCTTCTTCGTCACCTTCGGGATCTGGGGCTTCATCTACTACTTCCAGGTGCACGAGGAGATGCGGCGGCACAGCGGCCAGGGGCTCGGCGGGGTGCTCGCCCTCGTCATCGCGATCGTCTTCGGCATCGTCTCGCCGTTCCTGCTCAGCCACGAGGTGGGTCAGCTCTACGAGCGCCGCGGACAGCGGCCGCCGGTCAGCGCCCTGACCGCGCTGTGGTTCTTCCCGGGGGTGTTCATCCTGGTCGGCCCGTTCATCTGGTTCGTCCGCACCAACCGGGCGCTCAACGACTACTGGGCGAGCCTCGGCGTCCGGGA
This sequence comes from Geodermatophilus sp. CPCC 206100, assembly GCF_048569675.1. Classification (NCBI taxonomy): domain Bacteria; kingdom Bacillati; phylum Actinomycetota; class Actinomycetes; order Geodermatophilales; family Geodermatophilaceae; genus Geodermatophilus; species Geodermatophilus sp. CPCC 206100. Next base: position 10,440 of record NZ_JAQISV010000030.1, on the reverse strand, counting down.
GACCACGCTCGTCTGACGCTCACCGCGCCGAGCGGAACTGCTGCGTCACCGGGCACTGGTAGGCGTCCCGCTGCCCGATGCCGACCCGGTCGAGGTACCGGACGACGACGCCGAACGTCTCGACCAGCCCCATCTCGGTGTACCGCACGCCGCGCGCCGCGCAGTGCGCGCGCACCAGCGGCTGCGCCCGGCGCAGGTTGGCTCGCGGCATGCTCGGGAAGAGGTGGTGCTCGATCTGCAGGTTGAGGCCGCCCATGAGCAGGTCCGCCCAGCGGCCGCCCCGGATGTTGCGCGACATGAGCGTCTGCCGGCGGAGGAAGTCGATCCGCGCGTCCGGTGGCACGATCGGCATCCCGATGTGGTTGGTGGCGAAGGTGCCGCCCAGCAGCAGCCCGAAGACGGCGAGCTGGACGCCGAGGAAGGCCGCGGCCAGGCCGACCGGGAGGGTCCAGAGGAGCAGGGCGACCAGGCCGCCCAGCCGGACGGCGAGCATCGCGGCCTCGGCCCGCCGGTGCCGGGCGTCCCCGCCGCGGAGGACGTGCGCGACCGCCCCGCGGTGCAGGTTGGCGCCCTCGAGCAGGAGCAGCGGGAAGAACAGCGCACCCTGGTGACCAGCGAGCCACGCGCGGAACCCGCCGGCCCGCTGGGCGGCGGCGCCGTCCTCGGCGGTGAAGACGACGACGTCCGGGGCGATGTCGGGATCGGCGCCGCGCCGGTTCGGGCCGGCGTGGTGGCGGCCGTGCTTGCGCATCCACCAGCCGTGGCTCAGGCCCACCACCAGGTTCGACAGCACCAGCGCGGCCCGCTCGTTCGCACGCGGGGACGCGAAGACCTGCTGGTGGGCCGCGTCGTGGGCGAGGTACCCGGCCTGCGCCAGCAGCGCCCCGAGCGCCGCGGCGACGGCCAGCTGCCACGTCGAGTCCCCGAGCCGCACGAACGCCGTGCCGACCAGTCCGAACCCGCCCGCGAGGGCAGCGGCGCGCAGGGCGTAGGCGCCGTACCGCCGCTCGAGCAGCCCCGCCGCCCGGACGTCGCGCGCCAGGTCGGTGTAGTCGCTGGCCTGGCGGTCGCGGGGTCTGGGCGCGGTGGTCTCCATGCGGACGAGCCTTCTGCGGGCCCGGGTCACGGACGATCCAGCCAGCACGCGTCTTCGGCGTCGGGCCAGCCCGACAGGGGCGGCGACCGTGGTGGTCGGGAAGGTCGTGCTCTGCCCACACGGGTGGGCAGAGCACGAGCTTCCCCGAGGACACTCCCCGGCCCCGACTCCGACCCGGCCCGGCCCTCGTGGCCACAATGGCCGGGTCGGGAGGTGGGGGTGGCGAGGACGAGCGCGGGCGTGCTGCTGTGGCGGCGCGGTGCGGACGGCGCCCCCGAGGTGCTGCTCGGGCACATGGGCGGGCCGTTCTGGGCGAGGAAGGACGAGCGCGCCTGGTCGCTGCCCAAGGGCGAGTACGGCGAGGGCGAGGACCCGCTGGCCGCTGCCCGGCGCGAGTTCGCGGAGGAGCTGGGGTCGCCGGTCCCCGCGGCCGAGCTGGTGCCGCTCGGTGAGGTGCGCCAGTCCGGCGGCAAGCGGCTGACCGTGTGGGCGGTTGAGGGCGACCTGGACGCCGCCGCCTGCCGGAGCAACACCTTCCCGCTGGAGTGGCCGCCGCGCTCGGGGCGGGTGCAGGAGTTCCCGGAGGTCGACCGCGCCGCCTGGTTCGGCGTCGAGGAGGCGCGGGTCAAGCTGGTCGCCGCGCAGGCGGCCTTCCTCGACCGGCTGCTGGAGCTGCTCGCCGCCCCGTAGATGACGGTCCGGTGACGTGTCGTACCACCCAGCTCTCGGCGGGCCGTCTGGGGCGTCGGTGCTGGCAGGGTCCCGGTCCAGCGAAGTCACCCGGACTTCCCAGACCCCGAGGAGGCACCCATGACGTGCGCCCACTGCGGGGCCGCCGAGCAGCGCGGCCGTTTCTGTGTCGGCTGCGGCACGGCCGTCCCGCCGTCGTTCCGGACGGCACCGCGCCCCCGCTCCCCGCTGGCCGACGAGCTGACCCAGCCGGTCCTGCGGCTCGAGCGCCCCTCGAAGCCGGCCGTCCCCGCGCGCTGACCCCCCACCGGGCTCCCAGCGCCGTGGGCCCGGTGGTGCGTGACCGGACTCACTGCTAGCAATCCGCTTGCTGTAGTTAGCGGACGATCGGAGCGGGCACAGTGGAGTCATGACCGACACGCTCCTGAAGGCCGACACGGCCAAGATCGTCAACCAGCTCCGCGCGCTGGTCCTGCTCACCCGGACCGAGGAGCAGGTGGCCCGGATCCGCGTCGGGCAGGCCCGCACCGAGGCCGTCCGCCGCGAGCTCACCCAGAACGCCGACCACGCGGCTGAGCGCACCAAGGCCATCACCGAGCAGCTGCGCGTCCTGGGCGGCGTCCCGGACGTCGTCACGCCCGCCGTCGGCCGGCTGGCCGCCTTCCTCAAGGCGACCCTCGAGCAGGGCGAGCCGCTCGAGGAGGCCCTGCTCCAGGACCTGTCCCTCGAGCACCAGCTGCTCGACCGCGCCACCTACGTGAAGGTGCTCGCCGAGAAGGCGGAGCTGCCGCGGGTCAAGGCGCTTGCCGAGCGGCTGATCACGGCGCACTCGGCCACCGTCGAGTGGCTGACCGTCGTCCTCGCCGAGGAGGCGCTCGGTGGCCCGGCCGCCCTGCAGCCCACCCCGTTCCAGCGGGTCGCCGGCGGCGCCGTGCGCGTGGCCAACGCCCCGGTGCGGTTCGCCGCGAACGCCGTCAACGAGGTCCTCGACACCGCGCAGCAGCGCCGCGAGGAGGCCGGCCAGAAGCTCGGTGAGGTCGCCGGCAAGGCCACCTCCTTCACCGACGCCGTCCGCGAGACGCTCACCGTCGGCCGCAGCGCCGCGCTGCGCCGGGCCGAGCGGATCGCCCGCCGCGAGGGCAACACCGAGGCCGCGGACGCGGCCAAGGCCGCCCGCGAGGAGCTCGGCGACATCTCCGCCGCCGAGCTGCCCATCAAGGGCTTCGACTCGCTGTCCACCCAGGACGCGATCAAGGCCGTCAAGCAGCTGCGCACCGCGCACGAGGTGAACGTGGTCATCCGCTACGAGGAGACCCACAAGAACCGCACCGCCGTCGTGAACGCCACCCAGACCCGCCTGGCCGCGCTGGCCAAGGAGGCCGTGGGCGTCGACAGCTGACGCATCGCAGCCAGGGCCCGCACCCCCTCCTCGGGGTGCGGGCCCTGCCTGTGCGCAGACGACCGATCACTCGCGGGTGACCTCGGTCGCAGGGTGTTTGACCCGCCGAACGGGGCGGGGATGGGATGACTCATGAGCATCACACCCGGGGCCCTCGAGGACGAGTTCTCCCTGACGACGGCCGTCACCCGCCTGGACTTCCTCAGCCGGCGGGACAGCGGGGCCACCACCCTCAACACCGTCGCGGACGTCGACGAGGACGACTGGAGCTCCTTCCGGGAGACCCCGACGTCGCTCGACGTCCCGGAGTCCCTGGAGCTCCTGGCGCTCGGCGAGGTGGTCGCCCGCAAGGCGCACGACAGCCAGCTGGTCGGGTTCCGCGCCGCACTGCGCGGCGGGGCCAGCTGGGCGCAGGTCGCCCAGGCGCTCGACGTCTCGCCGGGTGAGGCCTGGACGCTGTTCCAGCGGCTCATCGAGCGGCAGGAGCGCGCCCGGCTGCTCGACCCGCAGGACGCCGCGGCCGCCCGGCAGCTGGCCGGCGCCCAGCCGCGGTAGCGCCGGGTGCGTCAGGAGACCTCGACGCCTCGCCAGAAGGCGACGCGGCCGGTGATCTCCTTCGCCGCGTCCTTCGGCTCCGGGTAGAACCAGGCCGCGTCGGCGTTGGTCTGCCCGTCCACGTCGAGCGAGTAGTAGGACGCCCTGCCCTTCCACGGGCACACGGTCTGCGTGTCCGAGGGGCGCAGGACGTCGTCGCGCACCGCCTCGCGGGGGAAGTAGGCGTTGCCCTCGACGGTGACGATGTCGTCGGACTCGGCGATGACGGTCCCGTTCCAGCTCGCGATGGCCATGGAACCCCGAACACCGGGTTCCGGAACCGCATTCCTCCCGGGGTGCGGCTGCGTGCCGCGCGGTCAGCGCTGCAGCAGCGCGAAGGTCGCGACGGCGTGGGCGAGGGCCCGGCCGTCCTGCTCGACGTCGGCCTCGCAGACGGTCAGGTGCTCGCCGCGGGTGCGCACGCGGGCGGTGACGGCCAGGGAGCCGGGCGCTCCGGGCCGGAGGTAGGTCACGGTGAGCTGGCTGGTGGCGGGCACCTCGCCCGCGCCGGTGGTGGTCCGGACCGCCTGCCCCATCGCGGTGTCCACGAGGGTCGCCACCACCCCGCCGTGCAGGGTGCCGGCCGGGTTGAGGTGCTCCTCGCCGACGTCGAACTCGATCCGGGCGCTGCCGTCGTCCGCGTCGGTCACCTGCGCCCCGAGCCGCTGGGCGAACCCGCCGGGTGCTGCCTCGTCTGCCACGGCAGGCCCGTACCCGGCTCCCGCGCCGGTCAGCCCTGTCCGACGGGGACGGGAGTGGTTCTGCCGACCGGAACTCTGCTGGGTGGCCTGTGCAAGTGGTGGAACGCTGCTTAGCCTGACTGCCATGACCTGGGACCCGGTGACCGCCCAGCCCGTGGGCCCCGAACGACCGATCGTGGTGGTCGGCGCAGGCCCGGTCGGCATGACCGCCGCCGCGACGCTGGCGCACGCGGGCCTGCCGGTCGTCGTCGTCGAGCTGCACCCCGAGCCGCGACCGGACTGGCGGGCCAGCACCTTCCACGCGGCGACCCTCGAGCTGCTCGAGACGATCGGCATCACCGACCAGATGCACGCCGAGGGCCTGGTGGTGCCCACGTACCAGTTCCGCGACCGGGCCGACGGCCTCGTCGCCGAGTTCGACTTCCGGCTGCTGGCCGACGAGACGCGCTATCCCCACCGGCTGCAGCTCAACCAGCAGCACCTCGTGCGGATGCTGTACGACCGGCTGCGCCAGGACCCGAACGTGCAGCTGCGCTTCGGCACCGAGCTGAGCGGCCTGCGGGTCGAGGACGACGGCCCGGTCCTGGCGCTGCGCGGCCCGGACGGCGGGGTCGAGGAGCTGGCGGCGTCCTACGTGGTCGGCGCCGACGGCCCGCGCAGCGCCGTCCGGAACGCCGTCGGCGTCGCCTTCGAGGGCTTCACGTACCCGGAGCAGTTCGCCATCGTCAGCACCTCGGTGGACCTGCAGCAGCTGGTGCCCGACCTGGGCCACGTCAACTACGTCGCCGATCCGCAGGAGTGGCTGTTCATCCTCCGGACGCCGGAGTCCTGGCGGGTGCTCTGGCCGCTGCCCGCGGGGTTCGCCGTCGAGCAGGCCGAGGACCCGGACTACCTGCAGTCGGTGCTGCAGGGGGTCGCCCCGTACCCGCCCGGCTACCCGGTGGTCGACCAGCAGGTCTACCGCGTGCACCAGCGGGTCGCCGCGGCGATGCGGGTCGGGCCCGTGCTGCTGGCCGGCGACGCCGCGCACATCAACTCGCCGATCGGCGGCGTCGGCCTGAACTCGGGCATCCACGACGCCATGGACGCCGCCCGCCGGCTGGCCCGGATCGCCCGCGGGGACGGCGACGCCGAGGCCGAGCTGACCGCCTACGACCTGGTCCGGCGGACCGTCGCGGTGGAGTACGTGCAGGCCGACACGCAGCGCAACACCGACCGGCTGCGCGAGCGCGACGAGGCCGTCCGCCGGCAGCACCAGGACGACATGCGGGCGATCGCGGCCGACCCCGAGAAGGCCCGGGCCTACATCCGCCGGGTGTCCCTGCTGGAGAGTGTGCAGCGGTTCGGCATCGGCCGGCCGCCCGCGGAACTGGAACTGGAGGCACTCCGATGACCGCCACCCCCGCCACCGCCGCGTCGCGCACCGACGTCGAGCTGGAGGCCCTCTACCGGGACCTCGCTGCGGTCGACCTGCGGCCGCTGTGGACCATCACCGAGCAGCTGCTCACCCCCACCCCGAAACCGCAGGCGATCCCGTGGCTGTGGTCGGCGGCGACGATGAAGCCCCTGGCCCGCCGGGCGATCGAGCTGGTGCCGGTCGAGCGCGGTGGTGAGCGGCGGGTGCTGAGCCTGCAGAACCCGGGGCTCGGCGGGCAGCCCTACGCCGCCGGGACGCTCTGGGGTGCCATCCAGTGCCTCGGCCCGCGGGAGACCGCGCCGGCGCACCGGCACACGCCGGGCGCGGTGCGCTGGGTCCTCGAGGGCGAGGGCGTCTGGACGACCGTGAACGGCGACGCCTGCGACATGCACCCCGGCGACCTCGTGCTCACACCGTCGTGGAACTGGCACGACCACGTCAACGGCGGCGACTCGGAGATGTTCTGGTTCGACGGCCTGGACCTGCCCATGGTCGCGGCCCTGGACGGCGTCTTCTTCGAGGAGTACCCGGGGCCGGGGGAGAACCAGCCCGAGCCGGCCGAGCACAACCTCTCCGAGCGGGCGCACCCGCCGGGCACCCGGTACGTGCAGGGCTCGGTCGACGGGCCGCTGACCCCGGCGCCCTCGCCGCTGCTCATCTACCGCTGGGCCGACACCGCCGCCGAGCTGGACCGGCTGGCCGCGGAGTCCGACGAGCCGGTCATCGCGCTGGAGTACGTCAACCCGACCACCGGGGCCAGCGTGCTGCCGACCCTGGGCTGCTCCGTGCTCCGCGTCCGGGCCGGCGGACACAGCCGGCCGGTGCGCCGGTCGGGCAACGCGGTCTACGTGGCGTTCCAGGGCCGCGGGTCCACGGTGATCGACGGGCAGCGGTTCGACTGGGGCCCGGGCGACATGTTCGTCGCGCCGTCCTGGTCGGCGGTCGAGCACGCGGCCGACGAGGAGTGCGTGCTGTTCGCGCTCACCGACGCCCCCGTGCTGCGCGCCCTCGGCATCTACCGGGAGCAGGTCCTGCCCGACGAGCAGACGGTGACCGGCACCTTCACCCCCCGCTGAGTACGACATCCGCCGCTGACACTGGAGTTCCGTGAAGCTCGCACTGTTCGACGACAACCGGCTCGGGGTGGTCTCGGCCGACGACGCGACGCTGGTCGACGTGACCGACGCGCTGCCCTGGCCGCACGACCCCGACCCGGTCACCGCCGGGTGGTGGCGGGCTCTGTGCCGCGACTTCGCCGCGCTGGCGCCGCGGCTGCGGGAGGCCGCCGAGTCGGGGACGCCGCGACCGCTCGCGCAGGTCACCCTGCGGGCGCCGGTGCTCGGGCCGTCCAAGCTGGTCGCGGCGGCCAGCAACTACGGCGAGCACGTCGCCGAGATGCACGACGTCCAGGAGCGCACCCTGGGCCGGGTCGAGGCCTGGATGATGGAGTTCGACGTCTTCCTCAAGGCGCCGTCCTCGATCGTCGGTCCGGGCGCGGAGGTCGTGCTGCCGCGGGACGTCGTCGCCGCGCAGCAGGAGGTGCACCACGAGTCGGAGCTGGTGATCGTCATCGGCGCCGGCGGCAGGGACATCCCCGTCGAGTCGGCGATGGACGCCGTCCTGGGATTCACCGCGGGCCTGGACATCACGGTGCGCAGCGCCGCCGACCGGTCCCGGCGCAAGAGCTACGACAGCTTCAGCCCGCTGGGTCCGTGGGTGGTCACCGCCGACGAGATCGGGGACGGCTCCGACCTCGACATCCTGCTCACCAGCGGGGGCGAGGTCCGGCAGTCGGTGAACACCCGCGACCTCATCACCCCGGTGCCGCACATCGTCGCCTACGCCTCGACCATCATGACCCTGGTGCCCGGTGACGTGATCTTCACCGGCGCCCCGCCCGGCGTCGGCCCGATCACCTCGGGCGAGAAGCTGGAGATGAGCATCAGCCGCATCGGCTCGATGGCGGTCACCGTCCGCTCAGGCGGGGACGGTCCAGGTGTCGGTGCCGGTGAGGATGGCGTCGAGGTCGGCGGGGCCTTGGGTGGTGGCCTGGGTGAGTTGGTCGGCCATCATGGCGTCGTAGGTGGGCTTCTGGACCTTCCGGAACACGCCCATCGGGGTGTACCGGAGGTCTTGGGAGGACAGCCGGGACAACGCGAACGCGTAGGACGGATCGGTGCGGGTGGCGTCGTGGATGACGATGTCGGCCGCCTCGACCTGGTTGGTGTCGGCGATCCGCAGCCCGCCGGCGTCGTCGCGGATGACGCAGGAGGCGCCGTCGGGGCCGAAGACCAGCGGGCGGCCGTGCTCGAGTGGGATGGCCCACTGGGTGCCGGTGGTGGGGTCTTTGAGCAGGTCGAAGGCGCCGTCGTTGAAGATGTTGCAGTTCTGGTAGATCTCCACCAGCGCGGTGCCGCGGTGTTCGGCGGCCTGGCGGAGCACGTCGGTGAGGCCCTTGCGGTCGGAGTCCATGGCGCGTCCGACGAAGGTGGCATCGGCGCCCAGGGCCAGCGAGACCGGGTTGAACGGGTGGTCCAGGGAGCCCATCGGGGTGGACTTGGTGACCTTGCCGACCTCGGAGGTGGGGGAGTACTGGCCCTTGGTGAGGCCGTAGATGCGGTTGTTGAACAGCAGGATGGTCAGGTTGACGTTGCGCCGCAGGGTGTGGATCAGGTGGTTGCCACCGATGGACAGCGCGTCGCCGTCCCCGGTGACCACCCACACCGACAGGTCGGGGCGGGAGGCGGCCAGGCCGGTGGCGATGGCCGGGGCGCGGCCGTGGATGGAGTGCATGCCGTAGGTGTTCATGTAGTACGGGAAACGGCTCGAGCAGCCGATGCCGGAGACGATGACCATGTCCTCGCGGGCGATGCCCAGCGAGGGCAGGAAGCTCTGGACGGCGTTGAGGATGACGTAGTCACCGCAGCCGGGGCACCAGCGCACCTCCTGGTCGGTCTTGAGGTCCTTGGCCTTCAGGGCCGTCTGCTTCTCACCCTGGCTCTCCAGGGAGGCGGTGATCGCCTCGGCGATCGGGCCGTCGGGGGCGCCGGGCATGCCCAGGTCGTGCACCCGGTCGTGGTGGGGGTGGTCGGTGGTGGTCATTCCCCGCCTCCGGTGGGGTCGGCGGCGAGCGGGGCGCCGCTGGTGGAGTCGATGACGTCCTGGATGACGGCGGCCAGTTCGGCGGAGCGGAAGGGCAGGCCGCGGACCTGGGTGTGGCTTTCGACGTCGATCAGGTAGCGGGCGCGCAGCAGCATCGACAGCTGTCCGAGGTTCATCTCCGGGCAGATGACGCGGTCGTAGCGGGCCAGCAGGTCGCCCAGATCGGCGGGCATCGGGTTGAGGTGGCGCAGGTGGAGCTGGGCGACCGGGCGCCCCGAGCGGCGGATCCGCCGGCAGGCGGCGCCGATCGGCCCGTAGGTGGAGCCCCAGCCGATCACGGCGACCCGGGCGTTCCCGTCGGGGTCCTCGACCTCGGTGGGCGGGAGGGTGGCGGCGATGCCGTCGACCTTGGCCTGGCGCAGCCGGGTCATCAGGTCGTGGTTGGCCGGGTCGTAGGAGATGTTGCCGGTCCGGTCGGCCTTCTCCAGCCCGCCGATGCGGTGCTGCATGCCGGCGGTGCCGGGGATGGCCCACGGCCGGGCCAGGGTGTCGGGGTCGCGCAGATAGGGCAGGAACTCCCCGTCCTCGCCGTTGGGCTCGGTGGCGAACCGCACCGCGCCGCGCAGGTCGGGCAGCGCGTCGACGTCGGGGATCGGCCAGGGTTCGGCGCCGTTGGCCAGATAGCCGTCCGACAGCAGGATCACCGGGGTGCGGTAGGCCAGCGCGATCCGCGCGGCCTCCAGGGCGGCGTCGAAGCAGTCGCCGGGGGAGCGGGGCGCGATCACCGGCAGCGGCGCCTCGCCGTTGCGGCCGAACATGGCCTGCAGCAGGTCGGACTGCTCGGTCTTGGTCGGCAGCCCGGTGGAGGGGCCGCCGCGCTGCACGTCGATGACCAGCAGCGGCAGCTCGGTCATCACCGCCAGCCCGATCGCCTCGCTCTTCAGCGAGATCCCCGGCCCCGAGGTGGTGGTCACCCCCAGCGCGCCGCCGAAGGACGCGCCGATCGCCGCGGCCACCCCGGCGATCTCGTCCTCGGCCTGGAACGTGCGCACTCCGAACGCCTTGTGCCGACTCAACTCGTGCAGGATGTCGCTGGCCGGGGTGATCGGATAGGCGCCCAGGAACACCGGCAGCCCCGAGCGCTGCCCCGCCGCGACCAGCCCCAGGGCCAGCGCCTGGTTGCCGGAGATGTTGCGATACCGGCCCGGCGCCATCGGCGCGGGCTTGACCTCGTAGGAGACCGCGAAGGCCTCGGTGGTCTCGCCGTAGTTGTAGCCGGCCCGGAACGCCGCGATGTTGGCCGCGGCGATCTCCGGGCGGCGGCGGAACTGCCGCTCCAGGAACCGCACCGTGCCCTCGGTCGGGCGGTGGTACATCCAGGACAACAGCCCCAGGGTGAACATGTTCTTGGACCGCTCGGCCTCCTTCTTGCCCAGCCCGG
>NZ_JAQISV010000029.1:0-93565 GCF_048569675.1 Geodermatophilus sp. CPCC 206100 | reverse complement strand
CGCTCCGCCCGCGCCGACGACGCCCGCCGCGGTGGTCGAGGCCGCCCGGGCCGCCGCCGCGGCCGCCGCGCCGTCGCCCGACAGCCGGGCCGCGCAGGCGAACCCGCTGCTGGAGGCCTCGCCGACGCCGGACGACCCCCGGGAGCGCCGGCTCACCGCGGCGCGCCGCGGCGTGCTGGCCAGCCTGGAGTCCCTGGGCGTGTCCGACGAGCTGATCGGTGAGCGGTTCGGCCGGCCCGTCGAGCACGTGGCCACCAAGCGGCTGACCGCCCTGGTCCGCGAGGTGATCGCCACCCAGCGCGCGGGTCTGGCGGTGGGGCAGCAGGAGTTCTCCGCGTGACCGCGGTCCTGCCCGCCCGTCCCAGCGCCGCGGAGCGGCGGACGGCCCCGAGCCTGGCCGCCGCGGTGCGGGACCTCGACCGCCACCGGGCCCGCTCCCGGCAGCGGATGATCGGCGCCTCCGAGCTCGGCGAGTGCCGGCGCCGGGCGGCCTACCGGGTCGCCCGGCGCCGGCCCACCAACACCCGCACCGGGCTGCAGGCCTTCCTCGGCACCGAGTTGCACCGCGGGGTCCTGCGCACCCTGCGCCGCCAGTACGGCGGGCTGACCGAGGTCGGGCTCCAGGGCGACCAGGTCAAGGGCCGCTGCGACTGGTGGCACGACCCGGTCGTGGAGGACCTCAAGACCACGTCGCGGTTCGGTTTCGAGCGGGTCCTCACCCGCGGGGTGCCCGTCAAGCACTGGTTCCAGGTCGCCGTCTACGCCTGGCTCCTGCGCACCGGGCAGACCCACGACCGCCGGCTGCCGGTCGGTACCGCCCAGGACGTGGAGGGGCTGCGCATCCGCTACCTCTCCCGGGACTCGGGTGAGGACGTCGTCTTCGAGACCGACCACGACCCGGCGCTGGCCGCGGAGGCCGTCCTCTGGCTCACCGACGTCTACGCCACCGTGGAGGACGACGGCGTCGACGCCGTTCCCCGGGACGGGTTCGGGCCCGGCGTGGACACCATGTGCGATTGGTGCCCCTTCCTCGACCTCTGCTGGGGCCCGCCGGTGGACCCGGAGACCGAGGGCGACGTCTCGCGCCAGTCCCGCCTGACGGTCGACCACGAGGACTACGTCGAGGCCGTCCACGACTACGACGCCTGGCGGGCGGCGGAGAACGAGGCCAAGCGCAACAAGGAGTACGCGCGGGAACGGCTGCGGGGGAGGTCCGGGCCGGCGGACGACCTCTACTGCGAGTGGTCCGGCGGCGGCCTGCGCACGCAGGTCGACAAGGACGCCGCGGTCGAGCGGCTGGCCGAGCTGGGTGAGGTGGCGCCGACCCGGCGGATCCGCAGCCCGCAGACCATCCGGGTCACACGGACCAGCACCCGGCCGAACTGAGCGCCCCGTCCGGGCGCCCCGCCCGGACGACGGATCCCCAGGGCCGGTCGCCGGATCGGTCCCCCCACCGAGGAGGCACGCACGTGACCACCATGGCGACGAGCCACCTGGCCGCCGGCGAGTCGGTCCTCACCAGCGACGTCGTCGGCACGGACTTCGGGCTGCCCCTGGTCCGGCCGACCAGGTCGGGGCGCGGCAGCTGGGTCCGGGTGGTGCGCGCGCGCTGCCGGACCTCCGGGGGAGTGGTCGTGTGGTTCACCGACGGCACCAAGACCCCGCCGCTGCACGGCCGCACGAGCTGGATCCTGGCCGAGCCCGGCACGGGCGCGCCCGCGCCCGCCCACGGCGCGGCATGACGCTGATTCCCGGGGCGGCGCGGCAGGACCGGTCGGCGCGGCGGCTCTCGACGCCCGCAGGCACCTACTGCCGGTGCTCGGCGGCGGTCTGGAGTCCCTCCACCACCGCCTGGGCCTCCATGTCCAGCCCGTCGAGGGTCTCCTCGACCAGCTCCAGCCGCTCCGACCAGGCGCGCACCTGGTCCGGGTCGGCCAGGTCCGACGGCTCGAGGGCCAGCAGCCCCCGGATCGAGACGTCGGTCGCCTGCAGCACACCGGAGTCGTCGTCCGGGGACCGCGCCCGTGCCGCCCAGAAGACCTCCGCCCACAGGGTGGCGATGCCGTGGCTGCCGGCCGTCGGCACCTGCACCGGGAACGCCCGCCGCCGAGCCCGGGCGACCGCCGTGAGGCGCAGTGTCAGCAGCTGACGCACCCGCCGCAGGAACTCCGGTGCCAGGGCCACCCGCGCCCGCGCCGACGGGGCGGCGATCAGCTGTTCGCACGCGGCGGCGACCCGCTGACCGGACCGCTGCGTGTGTTCCCACAGCTCGTGGCCGGTCAGCTCTCCCAGAGCGCTGGGCGCATCCTCTGCGTCGAACCCGTCGCTCATGCTCCCGAACGCTAGAGCCATCTGCCGACAGGTCCGGGCCGCCTCGCGGGGGAGACCGGGATCGGGGTCGTGCCCGCCTCGAGAGCGGTCGCCCCTGCGCCTTGCCAAGGCGGAGGTGGGCGGTCGACAGTCGGCTGACGCGACACCACGTCGACGTCTCGCCCTGACGGCAGTTCGGAGGACCGATGACCGACTACACCGCCACCGCGGTCAGCGAGGGCGACCACTGGGTGATCGACGTGCCGGGTGTCGGTACCACTCAGGCTGACGGTGTCGAGGACATCGAGGAGATGACACTCGATCTCGTCATCGCCATGACCCACGCCGCCCGCGAGGACGTGCACATCGATCTGCGCATCGTCTGACCGCCGACGCCACGCGCTCGCTCGTCGGCTCAGCGGGACGGTACGGTGCGCCCTCGACCGGCTGGCCGCTGCACAGTCCACCTCGAACTGTCCGCGGCACACTCGACGGTGATCGGTTGGCGCGCGACATGTCTGTGGATCCCCCCGGTCGGAGACCTCCGCGGCTGCTGGGCATCTTCGCCCATCCGGACGACGAGACCATCTGTGCCGGCGGCACCTTCGCCAAGTACGCCGGCTCGGGCGCCGAGGTCAGTGTGGTCGCGCTCACCAGGGGCGGAGCCGGCCAGATCAGGGACGCCGCCGTCGCGACCCGGGCCACCTTGAGGGCAGTCCGGGAGCGGGAACTCGACGCGGCCGGCAAGGAGCTGGGGCTCACCCGGACGAGATGTCTCGACCACCCGGACGGCGGCCTCGCCGAGGTCGACGGTGAGACCCTGCTCGAGCAGGTGTCGGAGCTGATCGCCGAGTTCGATCCCGACGTGGTGATCACGTTCGGCCCGGACGGGTTCTCCGGTCACCCCGACCACGTGGCCGTGGGAGCAGCGGTCACCGCGGCCTGCTACCGGCTGCGATCGGTCACCTCGCCCCGGCTCTTCCACTGTCACCTACCGCGGAGCAGGATGCTGCTGCGCGACCGCCTGGCCGCGTGGGTCGTCGAGCTGACGACCCGCTTCAAGGGCACCAGGGACTTCGTCCGCGCCCTGTCGGTCTTCTCGCGCGAGACGACCGCGCTGGGTCTCGCCGCCGACTTCGTCAGCGTCGAGTGGTTCCCGTCCGGTACCTACCTCATCGAACAGGGTGAGGAGGCCACGACGATGCACTTCCTCCTGTCCGGTTCCGTGGAGATCCGGCGAGAGGGTGCGGACGGTCGCGTGCGCGTGGTCGACCGGTCGGGCCCGGGGGAGTTCATCGGGGAACAGGGCATCGCCACCGGCCGGCCGCGCAACGCGCACGTGGTGGCGTTGGACGACGTCACGAGCCTCACGTTCCTGGCTTCCGAGTCCTCCGTCGACCGACGTCGGGACCAGACCCTCCCGCTGCCGACGAGGTCGCTCCCGTCAGGGGACCAGATCGACGCCAGGGTGAGCACGTGCATCGACGTCTCGGACTTCGTCGGCCACAAGATCCGGGCGACGGCCGCACACCGCTCCCAGTACCCGATCGACCCGGCGATGTTCCCCGACTCGATCCTCCGGGAGATGTTCGGCGTCGAGTACTTCATCCAGGTCCTGCCGGAGCGGGAGCTGGACACGTCACTCCTCGACGACTAGAGCTCCGCCGCGACGTCGTCGAACAACGCAGTCGAGAAGTACCGCTCCATGCGGTCGGGCAGGACCGTGCCCACGTGGTGCCCGGGGCCGAGACGGGCGGCGAGCCGCCGCGCCGCGGCGATGTTGAGCCCGCTCGACGGGCCGATGCCCAGGCCACGGCGACCGAACTCGCGTGCCGTGGTCAGGGCCTCCGGCTCCGGGACCGGCACGGCCGCGTCGAGTCCGACGGCGGCAGGGTCGAGCAGGCGGCTCATGCCCTCGACGATGCCCGGTATCCCGCCGACGACCCCGGGGTGTCCATCCGCGGTCGACGTCGCCGTCGGCACGGCCTGAGCGACGACCGTGTCGTAGCCGTGGTCCCGCAGCGCGTGGGCCACGCCCATCAGCGTGCCTCCGGTGCCGACACCGGCGACGAAGCCGTGGAGCCGGACGCCGACCTGCTGGATGAGCTCGGGACCGGTCGAGTGCCGGTGCGCGAACACGTTCCGCGGGTTCTCGAACTGTCGGGCGGCGTACAGGTCCGCCTCCGTGCCGCAGTCGCGGAGCATGGCAGCGACCGCTCCGTCCATGCCCTGCTCGGCAGGGGTGAGGACGACGTCGCCACCGAGCCGGCGGATCATCAGGACCCGCTCACCACTGACCGTCTTGGGCATGTACGCCCGGAACGGCACACCGACGGTGGCGCAGACCATGCTCAACGCGATCGAGGTGGATCCACTCGACGCCTCGGCGACGACGGTGGAGGGGGACACCTCTCCCGTTGCGATCGCATGCGCGACGATGCTCGTCGCCATCCGGTCCTTGGTGCAGCCGCTCGGCAGCAGGTAGTCGAGCTTCAGCCAGAGCGTGCACCCGGTGGCGTCGTCCTGGAACGGGATGGTCGGGGTCTCGAGCGGGAGCCGCAGCAGCCACGACGCACGCTCGACGAACGTCGATCGGACCTGCCCCACCACCGCCCCCTCCGGCTTGCGGTCGACCCTGGTCCTCAGCGGGACGGGGACGGCTCGGGGCGAGCATCCGTGGCGGCTTCCCGCTCTGGCAAGGGACTCCGACGTCGCCACCACGTCGGTTCCTGAGCCAGGAGGGCACGGGTTCCGGGTCGCCGGCCGGGACGCGCACCGGCCAACCCCCGGGCGATCCGGGTTAGCGTGTCGTCCAGCGAGGCTGCCCGACGTCCGAGGACGCCCCGCCCGACGCCATCGACACCCACGGAGAACGCGCTTGGACGCGGAGCGACCAGTGGAGATCCGGGCCTACTGCCCGTTCCGACTCGTCGTCGACGAGGACCTGGACCAGCTCGACCGGGAGACCGGGATGAGCGTGGCTGCGGCCGGCGTGACGCTCTTCGAGGAGGGCGATCCGGCCGACGGCGTCGCGGCCATCCTGGAGGGGACCGTCGAGGTCAGCAAGGACGGCCGGGTTCTCGGCGAGCTGGGCCCGGGGTCGGTTCTCGGTGAGCTCTCGGTGTTCGTGCCATCCGCCTCTCGCACTGCCACGGCGAGAGCGAACACCCCGGTGCGGATGGTCAAGTGGCGTGCGGCGGACGTCCAGACCCGCCTCGCGCGCCACGAACGCCTCGCGACGGCGATCGTCGCCGACATGGCCTCCGTGCTCGCGGAACGGCTCGACCGGCGCACGCAGGACGTCGTCTCGCTGCTCAGAGCCGCCGGGACGCGGCTGCCGGTGTCAGAACTCGAGCGTTTCCGCAGCCGGGTCGTGCAGTAGCTGCCCACCGTCCTCGCACGGACCGCCGAGGCGTCAGCCGGCTGCAGCGAGCGAGCGTGAGCGTCGGCGGGGGAGGACGTGCGGGAGGCCCCGGCCGACCATGTCGAGGGTCGCGCCGATGCGCACGAGCCACGAGGGATCCGGCAGCGGCGCGAGCGGATCGGCCATGTCCTCGACGTCGACGTAGAAGGTCTGCACCCGTCCGATCCCCTCGAGGTCCTGCGTGATCTCCTGGATCGCCAGCTCGGCGGAGGTGGTGCCCCCGTTGCGGAAGAGCTCGTCGGAGACGAGGAGGTACTCCGGCACCTCGACGGGGTTCTTGAGCAGGCGGTGGACGTAGATCACGTCCAGGCCGACGAGCTTCTTCCGGCGCCTGATCGTCTGGGTGGCGACGTCCCCGACGTGCGCGACGAACTTCAACGTCAGGCCGCTGGTCTGCGTGCAGCTCCCGCAGGGACACATGTTGAGCTCGATGAGCCGGCGCTGGTCGTGGAACGCACGGTGCATGGCGACGGCTGCACGGGTGACGGCGGACAGTGTCGCGGCTCCGTCCAGCCCGTCGGCGTCGCGTGAGAGGAAGGCCGCGTCGCCCTCGATCTCGATGAGCTCGAAGTCCCGTGCCGCGTCGACGATCTTGTCGAGCAGGCGTTTCGTGGCGGCCTCCGCGTGGCCGAGCATGCTGCGGTGGAACTGCATGTACGTCGTGTAGCCGCCGATGTCGGCGATCAGGAGCAACGCACGCCGGGTCGCCATGCCGGACCCTAGCGCCGCGCGGCGCGCCATGGCAGCCGTTCGCCGCAGCGCCGGCAGCCCGGTGACTGCCAGGCGGTCGAGGGGCGTCCCGACGCTGCGACGACCTGCCGGGTGGCGGGCGCCGTCGACTGGTCGCTGGCAGGGTGGACGACATGGCCTCTTCCTCTCCCGTCGTCGTGCTGACCGGTGCGAACGGACTGGTGGGCACCGCGGTCTGCCGGGCACTCGTCGAGCGGTCGGCGCAGGTGCGCGCCGTCGTCCGCCGCGCCGGGAGCGCGCCGGCACTCGACGGGGTGACCGAGCACGTCGGCGACTTCGCCGACGAGTCCTTCGCCCGCGCGGTGACCCAGGGCGCCGACGCGGTCGTCACGACGGTCCACCCGATGGGCTCGTCCCGGGAGGTGCAGCACCGGGTGGGCGCCGAGGGCACGCCGGTCCTCGCCCGGGCGGCCCGGGACGCCGGCGTCGCCCGGCTGGTGCACGTGTCCACAGCCGGGGTCTACGACCGCTCGGCCGGCGTCGGCGACGTGGCCGAGGACGGCGCCCTCCTGCCCGAGGGGAGCGGCGACTACGAGGACACCAAGAACGCCACCGACACCGCGCTGGCGCAGGTCGGCGGGCTCACGACGGTGCTGGTCCGCCCGCCGGCGATCCTGGGCGCCGGGGACACATCGGTGTGGAACACCCTGCGACCGCGGGAGGTCCGCGACGGGAACCGGCCGGTGAACCCGGCGAAGACCTGGCCCTGGGTGCACGTCGACGACCTGGCGGCCCTGATCGCGGACGTCGCCACGGGCGCCGTCACGACCGCCGACGACCCGGAGCGGGGCCCGGTGGCCGGCCGCGCGACCCCGGTCATCGTCGCGGGCGAGCCGGCGACGTGGCGGGACTACCTCGGCACGGTGACCGACGCGCTGGGCGTCTCGCCCGAGTGGACCGACGAGCCGGTCTGGACCGGCCGGCTGCGCACCGACCGGGCGCGCCGGTGGGGCTGGGAGCCGCGGGTGAGCCTCGCGCGAGCCCTGGCCGAGCTGCGGCAGGGCCTGACGACGCGCGCGTGACCGCTCCGCGGTGTTCTGGAGGGAAGGGGAGGCTCGTGGCGGCCATCGTCGACGGTGCGGTGGAGGGGGAGGGCCGTCGGCCGGATCCCGCCCTGGCCGACTTCCCGGACACGGCGCCCGGGAGCCGGCGCTGGTGCTTCGCCGACCAGCTCGGTCCGCACTTCCTCGACGCGGCACAGCAGCGGGGGTTGCTGATCGAGTCGCGGGCGGTGTTCGCCCGCCGGCGGTTCCACCGCCAGAAGGCGCACCTGGTGCTCTCGGCGCTGCGGCACCGCGCCGCCGAGCTGGGGGACCGCGCCGAGTTCCACCAGGTGGGCACCTATGCCGAGGCGCTCGACCGGGTCCGGGAGCCGCTGAGCGTCTGCGCCCCGACGTCGTGGCGCAGTCGCGACTTCGTCCTCAGCCGCCCCGACGTGCAGGTGCTCGCCGCTCGCGGCTTCGTCAGCTCCCGGGCCGACTTCGTGGCCTGGGCCGCCGGACGGGGTCAGCAGCGGCTGCTCATGGAGGACTTCTACCGCGACGCCCGCCGGCGTCACGACGTCCTCATGGACGGCGCTCGACCGGTCGGTGGGCGGTGGAACCTCGACGAGGAGAACCGGCAGCCGCCGCCCGCCGACGGCCGCTCGCCGGCGCCCGCGCCGTGGTGGCCGGAGGAGGACGAGATCGACGAGGAGGTCCGCGCCGACCTCGACCGCTGGGAGGCCGCCGGCGACGTGTCCTTCGTCGGGGACGACGGCCCGCGGCTGTTCCCGGCCACCAGGGCCGAGGCGCTGCACCGGCTGCGCGACTTCCTGGACACCCGCCTCGGCGCGTTCGGACCGCACGAGGACGCGATGCTGCGCGACGAGCGGTGGCTGGCCCACTCGCTGCTCTCACCCGCGCTCAACCTCGGGCTGCTCGACCCTCTCGACGTCGTCGTGCGGGCCGAGCAGCGGTACCGCGACTCCGTCGCCGACGGCGACCCCCTGCCGCTCAACAGCGTCGAGGGGTTCGTCCGGCAGGTCATGGGTTGGCGTGACTACACCTGGCACCTGTACTGGCACCTCGGCCGGGACTTCCGGGACCGCAACTTCCTCGCAGCCCGCCGGGCGGTGCCGCACTGGCTGGCCGGACTCGACGACACCGCCGTCGACGCCGCCTGCCTCTCCGACGTGCTGGGCGACCTGCGCCGGGACGGCTGGGTGCACCACATCCCGCGCCTGATGGTGCTCGGCAACTACGCGCTGCAGCGCGGCATCCACCCCTCGGCGATGACCGACTGGTTCCACGAGAGCTTCGTCGACGGCTACGAGTGGGTGATGGTCGCCAACGTGGTCGGGATGAGCCAGCACGCCGACGGCGGTGTGCTCGCGACCAAGCCCTACGCGTCCGGCGGCGCCTACATCGACCGGATGAGCGACTACTGCCGCGGCTGCCGGTACGACCCGCGGAAGCGGCTCGGGGACGACGCCTGCCCCTACACCGCGGGCTACTGGGCCTTCCTCGACCGCACTCGCGACCGGCTCGCGGGCAACCACCGCATGCGCCGGCCGTTGCAGGGCCTCGACCGGCTCGCGGACCTCGAGGCCGTGGTCGAGCAGGAGCGACACCGCGGGACGACGCCACCGTAGTCGGGGGCCGACGGCGCTCGGCAGAGGTTCGATCGGCCGCCGGGGGCGGGGCGGTCCACGCCCACGTCGCAGCAGGGACCGCCGACGTCGACGTGGAGCATCCATCGCCGTGTGCAGTGGACGGCAGCGAGACGTCCTCGGCACCGGGCTACGGTCGGGGGTCGTGACCAGCCCCGAGCGCGAGTTCGTGACCGCGCACCTCGACGACCTGCGCGCCGATCTGGACGCCTGGCTGAGGATCCCGTCGATCTCCGCCGATCCCGCGCACGCCTCCGACGTCGCCCGCAGCGCCGAGTGGCTGGCCGAGGCGCTGCGCAGGGTCGGCTTCCCGACGGTCGAGGTCTGGCCGACGCCCGGCGCGCCCGCGGTCTACGCCGAGTGGCCGTCGGGCGACTCCGAGGCCCCGATCGCGCTCGTGTACGGGCACCACGACGTGCAGCCGGTGGACCCGCTGGAGCTGTGGGTGCACCCGCCGTTCGAGCCGACGGTCGTCGAGGGACCGGACGGCCCCGAGCTGCACGCCCGCGGCGCGATCGACGACAAGGGCAACGTCGCCATGCACCTGCTCGGCATGCGCGCCCACCTCGCCGCGACCGGTCGGGACACCCCGGCCGTGACCGTGAGACTGCTCGTCGAGGGCGAGGAGGAGTCCGGGTCGCCGCACCTCGCCGCACTGCTGACGGAGCGACGGGCCCGGCTGGAGTGCGACGTCGTCGTCGTCAGTGACACCGGCATGGCCGCTCCCGACCTCCCCAGCGCCGTCGTCTCGATGCGCGGGCTGGCCGGTGCGGAGATCACCCTGCGCGGGCCGGGGGTGGACCTGCACTCCGGGTCCTTCGGGGGCGCCGTCGCCAACCCCCTGCACGCCATGGCCGGCCTGCTGGCGAGCCTGCACGACGAGGAGGGCCGGGTCACGCTGCCCGGCTTCTACGACAAGGTGCGCCCCCTCGGCGACCGGGAACGGGAGCTGATGACCCGGCTGCCGTTCGACGAGCAGGCGTGGCTGGCCGGGCCGGCGGCGGGCGCGGCGGCGTACGGAGAGGCCGGGTTCAGCACCCTGGAACGGACCGGCGCCCGGCCCACCGCGGAGGTCAACGGAATGTGGGGCGGCTACCAGGGCCCGGGTCACAAGACGATCATCCCGGCCGAGGCGCACGCGAAGATCAGCTTCCGGCTGGTGGCCGACCAGGAGCCCGCGGACATCGCCGACCAGGTCCGCGCCTGGGTCGACCAGCGGCTGCCGGAGGGGGTCACTGCTGACGTGCGGGTCGGGAAGGCCGGCGTCGCTCCGTGCGCCAGCGACCTCGACTCGCCGGGCATGGCCGCCCTGCGGCGGGCGATCGCGCAGGCCTGGGACGGCGATCCCGACGAGGTGCTGCACCTGCGCGAGGGCGGTAGCGGGCCGGAGGCCGAGCTGGTCGAGCAACTCGGTGCTCCGCTGCTGTTCCTGGGGGCGGGGCTGCCCACCGACCGGATCCACTCGCCCAACGAGCGGGTGCTGCTGCCCATGCTGTACCGCGGGGCCGAGGCGGCTGCGCACCTCTGGCGCGAACTCGCCGGGATCCCCGGCCGGCCATAGGATCCGTCCGCGTCCGCCCAGGTCAGCGCAGCGACGCGGGAGGCCCCGCCACCGTTGGAGGAGCGTCGATGTCCGACCACAAGCACCTCATCGGGCTGCTGCTCGGGACCGAGGAGGACTGGCCCACCGCCCTCGAGGCGATCGTGCGCCGTCTCGGCACCGTGCACGACGGGACCGGCGCCGCACACCAGTACGACGTCGAGCGGATCACGGTCGAGCCGTTCGACCTGTGCGCCAAGCCGCGCTACGACCTGGTCATCGACCGCCTCGCCTACTGGTACTACCACCCTCGTGAGTGGCTGAAGAAGGCCGCGCTCATGGACGACGTCTACCTGCTCAACAGTCCCTTCACCTTCCAGAGCATGGAGAAGCACGCGGCGTACTGCGCCATGCTGCGGCTGGGGCTGCACGTGCCGGACACGGTCCTGGTGCCGTACAAGAACCCACCCGAGCACGCCAAGTACGCCTACACCGCGGAGAAGTACAACCAGCCGTTCGACCTGCAGGCGATCGCCGAGCGCATGGGCTATCCGCTGTTCATGAAGCCCTATGACGGGGGCGCGTGGGTCGGAGTCACCATGATCCGCAACCCCGAGGAGCTGCAGGCGGCCTACGACGCCTCCGGGCAGCGCCTGATGCACCTGCAGAAGGCCGTGGCGGGATACGAGGTCTTCGCGCGGAGCCTGTCCATCGGCGCCGAGACGATGGTCATGAACTTCGACCCCGACCAGCCGATGCACGGCCGGTACTCGGTCAGCCACGACTTCCTGGACGCGGCCACCGGCGACGAGACGGTCACCATCGGCAAGCTGGTCAACGCGTTCTTCCGCTGGGAGTTCAACTCCTGCGAGACGCTGATCAGGGACGGCGTCGTGTACCCGATCGACTACGCCAACGCCTGCCCGGACATCGCGCTGACCAGCCTGCACTACTACTTCCCGTGGGCCATCAAGGCGCTCGTCCGGTGGTCGGTGTTCTGCACGGCCACCGGCCGCCGGCCGCGGCTGGACCTCCAGACCCGGCGGTTCTTCGACATCGCCGACCGGGCCGACCTGAGCTACGGGGAGAAGCTGCAGGCCTACCGCGGGCTGGCCGACGAGTACTTCCAGACGGAGGCCTACTCCGACTTCTGCGCCAGCCGGCTCCCGCACCTCGACGAGGTCGTGCTCGACTGGGTCCGCGGTCCCGACTTCGACCGGCTCCTCGTCGACACGGTGCGGTCCACGTTCCCCCCGCACGAGCACGACCACTTCGTCGCGCACTACCGGGGGCTGCTCGAGATGTGGCAGCGCGACGAGGAGAACCGCCTCAACCGCGTCTAGGCCCCCTGCAGGGGCCCGCCGCGAGCTCGGACGGCCCCGTCCAGGGCACCGCCCTGAGCGTGCGAAGGGCGGGGAGGACGGGGTCCTTCTCGGGGGGCGGGGGGTCCTTCACCAGTCGGCGACGGGTTCGTTGGCGTGCATGTGCTCGCTGTAGCGGCGCAGCATCTCCCGCAGCGCGTCGCGGCGGTCCAGCGGCTGCCGCTGTTCGTCGATCCGGTGGAACGTCTCCGCCTGCCACTCCGCGCCGTTGCGGTAGGCGGTGCAGCGACGCTCGATGGCGCCGAGGAGCCGGTCGCTGACCGCGGTGTCCACGTCCCGCGCGGCCAGGCCCTGCTGGGCCATCGGCAGCAGCCGCCGCAGCACCAGCTCGGTGACCGGCACGGTGCCCAGACCCGGCCAGTACAGCTGGGCGTGGATGCCGTGCCGGGCGCCCTGCGTGAAGTTGTCCTCCGCGGCGGCGAACGACATCTGCGACCACACCGGCCGGTCCTGGGCGGCCAGGGTGTGCAGCAGCCCGTAGTAGAAGGCGCCGTTGGCGAACACGTCGACGATGCTCGGCCCGGCGGGCAGCACCCGGTTCTCGATCCGCAGGTGCGGCCTGCCGTCGTGGATGTCGTACACCGGGCGGTTCCAGCGGTAGATGGTCCCGTTGTGCATCCGCAGCTCGGCCAGCCGGGGGACCTCGCCGCGGTCGAGGGCGGCGGCGGGGTCCTCGTCGTCGCAGACCGGCAGCAGGGCGGGGAAGTAGCGGACGTTCTCCTCGAAGTGGTCGAACACCGAGGTGATGAAGCGCTCGCCGAACCAGACCCGGGGCCGCACGCCCTGTTCCTTGAGCTCCTGCGGCCGGGTGTCGGTGGCCTGCTCGAACAGCGGGATGCGGGTCTCCCGCCACAGCTCCCTGCCGAAGAGGAACGGCGAGTTGGCGCCGAGCGCCACCTGCACGCCGGCGATGCACTGCGCGGCGTTCCAGTGGGCCGCGTAGTCCTGCGGGCTGACCTGCAGGTGGAACTGGGTGCTGGTGCACGCCGCCTCCGGGGCGATCGTGTCGGCGTGCAGGTCCAGCCGTTCGGGGCCGTCGATGGCGATGTGCAGGTCCTCGCCGCGGGCGGCGAAGATCTGCTCGTTGATCAGCGCGTAGCGCGGGTGGGCGGTGATCGCCTCGGCGGTCACGTGCTCGGGGGCGAGGGTCGGCAGCGTGCCGATCATGATGATGTGCGCCCCGATCTCCCGGGCGCGCTCCTCGGCCTGGTTGAGGCTGCTCCGCAGCTCCTCCTCGAGCTCCGCGGCGGCGGTGCCGGCCAGCGACGTCGGCCGCACGTTCATCTCGATGTTGAACTGGCCCATCTCGGCCTGGAAGACCCCGTCGGCGATCGCGGCGAGGACCTCCTCGTTGCGCATCGCCGGGTCCTGGTCGGCGTCGACCAGGTTGAACTCGATCTCCGTGCCCGTCAGCGGGCGCTCGAAGTCGAACTTCGACTCGTTGAGCATGCGGCCGAACACGTCCAGGCAGCGCCGCAGCTTCTCCCGGTAGCGGAGCCGGTCCGTGCGCGAGAACGTCCGGGCCTCGACCTCTTCGCCCACGCCGGTCGCCTCCCGTCGTCCATCGTGTCCGGTCAGGTTGGCACGGAACCGGCTGGTCGGCAGCCCGATCGCGCTGCCACGTCGCGGTCGCCGTGTCAGGGTGGACGACGTGAAGGTGACCGACAGCTGGTACTCCGAGCGCCTGGAGCAGCCGATCGGTCTGGGCCGGTGGGGGCACTTCGGCACCCCGGTCCTGGTCTTCCCCACGGCGGGCGGGGACGCCGAGGAGATCGAGCGCAACGGGGTGATCGGCGCCCTGTGGCCGATGATCGAGGCCGGCCGGATCAAGGTCTACTCGTGCGACAGCGTCGCCGGCCGGGCGATGGTGGCCGAGACCGGCTCGCTCGACCACCGGATGTGGCTGTTCAACCAGTTCCACCACTGCGTCCGGCACGAGGTCGTCCCGGCGATCCGGAACGACCTCGGTGGCGCCGAGACGCCGATCGTGGCGGCAGGCGCCTCCATCGGGGCGTTCAACGCCCTCGCCGTGCTCTGCCGGTTCCCCGACGTGTTCCGCGCCGCCGTGGGCATGAGCGGCACCTACCGGATCCAGCGCTTCCTCGACCACCGGTTCTCGCAGGACCTGTTCTTCGCCTCGCCGCTGGACTTCCTCCCCGGGCTCGAGGGCCGGCAGCTCGACCTGCTGCGCAGCCGGTTCGCCATCATCGCCACCGGCCAGGGGGCATGGGAGGACGTGGACTCCTCCTGGGACGCCGGCAACGCGCTCGGCCGCAAGGGCGTGCCGAACCGGGTCGACGTCTGGAGCGAGGAGTGGCCGCACGACTGGGAGACGTGGCGGCGGATGCTGCCGCAGTACCTCGACGAGCTCTGCTGAAGGCCCCCTGCAGGGAGAAACACCCCGTCCTCCTCATCCCTCGCACGCTCCGGACGAGCCTCGGGACGGGGCCGGTGGGGGGCAGGGTGGTCCGCTCAGGACGCGAACAGCTGGAAGTCGGCGGCGAACGCCTCGGTCATCTCGATGACCTGCTGCAGCTCGGGATGCCGGACGACGACCATGCCGTCGCCGGTGACCGTCGAGCGCCAGTCGCGACGCGGCGCCCCGACCGGCAGCAGGTCGAGCAGCGCGACGTGCTCGCCGTATCGGCCCAGCAGCGCGTCGAGCCCCTCCGAGTGGGTGATCCGGCCCTCGCCGCGGGCGCGCTTGAAGACCGCCCCCGCGTTGTACCGGCGCTCCAGCGGCGGCATGGACCCGTGGACGACGGCCTGCGCCCAGCCGGCGTAGGTGTCGCCGTCCGTGGCGAGGTTCATCAGGTCCACGACGCGGGCCCCGGGCGGGCGGGCGCCGATCTCGCCGAACACGGCCTCGCCGTTCTCCTTGAGGTACCACTCCATGTGCGTGAACCCGGTGCGGAAGCCGAGCGCGGCCAGCACGGCCCGGCCCATCTGCCGCCCGCCCGCCAGCTGCGGCACCGACAGGTCGCGCAGTGAGATCGACACCGGGCTGACCCACTCGTGCATGCGCATCTGCAGCGGCCGGGGCCGGTACCAGAGCACGTGCTCGAAGAGGATCTGACCGTCGGCGCAGATGGTGTCGAAGGTGAACTCCTCCCCGTCGACGAACTCCTCGACGCTGACCTCGGGCACGTGCCGGAGCAGGGGCAGCGCGGCGGCGAGCTCCTCGGCGGTGTCGACCCGGTAGGTGTCCGCCGACCCCGCGCCGGCGATGGGCTTGACGATGAGGGGGTAGCCGACCTTCTCGGCGGCTGCCCACACCTCGGCGACCGACCGCGCGCTGACGTGCCACGGGGTGCGGATCCCGGCGGCGTCGAGCGCGCGCTTCATCGTCTCCTTGTCGCGGAACGGCACGGTCTGCTCGACGGAGAGCCCCGGCAGGCCGAAGGTCTCCCGGATCCGGGCGGCCAGGAGCATGTACGGCTCCCAGAGGCACTCCACCCGGTCGATCGACACGTGCTGCGACAGCCCGCGCAGCGCCCCGAGGACCGCGCCCTCGTCGGCGAGGTCCACCTGCTCGTAGTGGGCGAGCGACGAGCGGGCGGCCTCGGGCAGCGAGTGCGGCGGCTGGTCACCGACCCCGATGACCCGGGCACCCACCCCGGCCAGCGCCCGGGTGAAGTAGGCCATCTCGGCCGGGTAGCCGGGGGAGAGCAGAACGACGTCCATCGAGCCTCCGGTTGAGGGACGGTCAGGCCTCGGCGAGCTCGATGCGGACGCCGTCGACGATCTGGCGCAGCGCATCCTCGACCACCGCGGTGTCGGGGTCGCGGACCATCACGTACCCCTCGCCGAGGTAGTCGCTGCTCGCGGGCTGGCCCGGCTGCGGCAGGCGGGCCTCCACCACGAGGTGCCCGATCTGCTGCTGGACGGCGTCGATGCCGTGGACGGCGCGGACCCGGCCGTGGCCCATGCCGCGCAGGTAGGCCGTTCCGGAGGCGAACCGGCGCTCGGGCACGTCGAACCGGCCGAGGATCGCCAGCTCGGCCCAGGCCCGGTAGAGGTCGAAGTCGTGCGCGTGGCCGTGCATCGAGGTCAGCTGGGCACCCGGCGGCCGGGCGGCCACCTCGGAGACGGCGACCGAGCCGTCGGGCCGGGCGAACCACTCCATGTGGGTCAACGCGTCGGTCACGCCCAGGGCCTCGAGCGCCGCCGGCCCCCACCGGTGGATGCCCTCGTACCGCGGGCCGCGGACGTCGCGCGGCAGCACCACCGTCCACTGGATCCACGGGTTGCGCAGCACGTCCAGCGGCGGCGGACGGTAGTCCGCGATGGACGACCACACGGTCGTCCCGCCGATCGTCACGCTGTCGAAGGTGTGCTCGTCGCCGGTGAGGAACTCCTCGAGCAGGGCGGGGGAGTCCTCGCCCAGCGGCACGGCCGCCAACCAGCCCCGGAGCATGTCGCCGTCGTCCAGCCGGAACGTCGACTGCGCGCCCGCACCCGCCGGCGGCTTGGCGACCAGCGGGAACCCGACCTCGTCGGCGAAGGCCGTGGCCTCCCCGGCGCGGTGCACGAGGGCGTGCCGGGCGCACGGGATCCCGGCGGCCCGCAGCGCCTCCTTCATCTGCGACTTGTCGCGCACGTTGACCGCGGTCCGCACGTCCATGCCCTCGATGCCGAGCGACTCGCGGACCTGCGCGAGGGGTACCTGCAGCTGCTCCAGGGCGCCGACCAGCCGCTCCACCCGGCCCAGCTGCCCCGCCAGGCCGGACACCGCCCAGGCCAGCTGCCGCGGGTCGAGCGCGTCGTCGACGCGCCAGTGGCCGGCCAGCCGATCGCGCAGGTGCGGGGGGATCCGCTCCACGGGCTCGCAGGTGACCAGGCCGATGCGGACACCCGGCAGCTCCGCGGCGACGGAGACGAATCGTGCCGTGGCCGCCAGCAGGTACGGCGCGACGAAGGCGGCGACGACCATGCGCGGACGCTACCGGGAGGCCCCGTCCAGGGCACCGCCGCGAGCGGGTGACGTACGGGAACGGCCGCCCTCAGGGACCCGCACCGAGCCTGCGAGGAGCGGGGGGAAGGGCGGTCCTTCTAGGCTCCCGGCATGAACGTCGTCTTCGTCGACCCGGCGTTCCCCCCGACGCAGCGCCACTTCGTGCGCGCCCTGGCCGACGTGGGGGCATCGGTCTACGGCGTCGGCGACCGCCCGGGGGAGTGGCTGGACGACGAGCTGCGGTCGTGGATGGTGCACTACCACCACGTCCCGAGCGTCACCGACATCGGCGCGCTGACCGACGCCGTCCGGTGGATCCAGGACCAGGTCTGGGTGGACCGTCTCGAGGCCACGATCGAGTCCCACACGTTGGCCGCCGCACAGGTCCGGGAGAACTGCTCGATCCCCGGGACGTCGGTGCGGACGGCGTGGCTGTGCCGGGACAAGCCGTCGATGAAGGAGGTGCTCCGGGCCGCCGGCGTGCCGACGGCGGCGTCGACCGCGGCGTCCACCGCCGAGGAGGTCCGGTCCTTCGCGCGGGAGGTGGGCTACCCGCTCATCCTCAAGCCGCGGAGCGGCGCCGGCGCGCTGGACACCACGCGGGTCGACGGCGACACCGAGCTGGACGCGGCGCTGGGCCTGTTCGGCGCCCAGCAGGTCGACTCCATCGCCGTCGAGGAGTTCGTCGAGGGGCACGAGGGCTTCTACGACACCCTCTCCGTCGACGGCGTCCCGGCGGTGGACTTCGTGTCCCACTACTTCCCGAACGTGCTCGAGGCGATGCGCACCCGCTGGATCTCGCCGCAGTTCGTGGCGACCAACCGGATCGACTCGGTGGCCGACTACCAGGAGCTGCGCGACCTGGGGCGGCGAGTCAACGAGGCGCTCGGGATCGGCACCAGCGCCACGCACATGGAGTGGTTCTTCGGGCCCAAGGGGCTGAAGTTCAGCGAGATCGGCTGCCGGCCGCCCGGCGTCGGCGCCTGGGACCTCTACTCGGCCGCCAACGACCTCGACGTCTACCGCCAGTGGGCCGACTCCATCGTGCACGGGCAGGTCTGGGGGCAGCCGTCCCGGCAGTACTCGGCCGGCATCGTGGCCCTGCGCCCGGAGCGGGACGGCACCATCTCCGGCTACTCGGGCGTCGAGGAGATCCAGGGCCGCCACGGGCAGTGGGTGCTGGACGCGCACCTCCCGCCGCCCGGGACGCCGACCCAGCCGGAGACCGCCGGGTACATGGCCAACGCCTACGTCCGCATGCGGCACCCCGACTTCGACGCGCTGCGCGGGATGCTCGACGACGTCGGGCGCACCGTGCACGTCCACGCGAACTGAGGCCCCCCGCGGTGACCCCGTCGATCACGCTGCTCGGGCCCCAGCGGCGGCCGACCCTGGACCGGGTCCTCTCCTCCCTGGGCGTCGACGGGCCGGTGGCCGTCGTCAACGCCGGCTGGCAGGAGCGGGAGTCCGACGACGCCGAGATCCTCGCCCTGGCCGGCGGGCAGGCGGTGAACCTGCGGTTGTTCGCCCGCTGGATGGACGTGCTGCGGGCCGATCCCGAGTACGCCGCGGCCGAGCGCGAGCACCGGCTGGTGCTCGACGAGCTCCGGCAGCTCTACCTGATCCGGCTGGACCACGCGCTGCAGGCGGAGTCCGCGGTGACCGCGCGCACCGATGGGCATCCGCACACGCTGGCCATGGCCTCCGCCGATGCGCTCGAGGCGGTGCGACTGCTCGACGCGACGCACCTGGCCAGGGTCGCTGAGCTGCACGACGCCTTCTACGGGACCTGGCGCCTGGAGGAGCGGGGCGCGATCGCCCGGCATCGCGAGGAGGTCCGCGGGCTCCTCGCGACCGCGGAGTGCCTCGTCGTCGCGGGCGGGCACGTCGGCGACCTGATCAGGGTCCTGCACCTGTTCCACGTGTCGCCGCACGTGCCCCCGCGGGTGGTGGCGTGGTCGGGCGGGGCGATGGCGCTGACCCCGCGGGTGGTGCTCTTCCACGACCGGGCGGCGCAGGGCGCCTCGCTGACCGAGGTCTTCGACGCGGGGATCGGTGTGGTCCCCGGCCTGGTCCTGCTGCCGCATGCGCGGCGGCGGCTGCTGACCGATGACGTCCTCCGCATGTCGGGGCTGGCCCGCCGGTTCGCGCCCGATGCCTGCCTGGTCCTGGACGACGGTGTCCGGGTGGATCTCGGTCCCGACGGCGCCGTGCCACCCGAAGCGCGAGTGGTCGGTGCCAACGGGCTGATCACCGGGGGGACAGCGGCATGACCACGGCCCAGCCGCGCACCGGTACCGGGGAGCTCGCCATCAACCGGCTCACGTCGGCCACACCCCTCGACGCCGAGGCGGTCGACCGGTTCCTCGGGCGGCACGAGGTCCCGGTGGTCGAGGGCGACCGGTGCACCTTCCTGTGGCGCGGGGAGGCGGACGAGGCGTGGGTGTGCCAGCGGATCGTCGGGCTGCCCGACCGGATCCCGCTGCGCCGCCTGGACGGCACCGACCTGTGGCAGCTGGTGCTCGAGCTGCCGCGGGGCTCGCGGGTCGAGTACCAGATCGAGATCCGGCGCGGCGACTCCTACGAGCGCTTCAACGACCCGCTGAACGAGAAGCGGTCGCACAGCCCCATGGGCTCGTCGTCGGTCTGCTTCGCGGAGGGCTACGAGACGCCGGACTGGGTGCTCCCCGACCCGGAGGCACGGCCGGGCGAGCTGAAGGACCTCGTGCTGCGCAGCCGCGCGCTGGGCCGCGACGCGCACGTCACGCTCTACCTGCCGGCCCGGTTCCGGCCGACGGCCTCCTACCCGCTGCTGGTCGTGCACGACGGCGGGGACTTCCTGCAGTACGCCTCGATGAAGACCGTCCTGGACAACCTGATCCACCGTCTCGACGTCGAGGAGACCGTGGTCGCCTTCACCCACCCCGGCGACCGCCTGGACGAGTACGCCAACTCCGCGGCGCACTCCCGGTTCCTGACGCAGGAGCTCGTCCCGGAACTGGAGTCCTCGCTCCCACTCGTCGGCCAGCGGGCCGGGCGGTGCCTGCTGGGCTCGTCGTTCGGTGGGGTCGCGACGCTGGCGGCGGCGTACCGCTCGCCCGACACGTACGGGTCACTGGTGCTGATGTCCGGGTCGTTCGTGTTCACCGACATCGGCAGCGACCACGGTGGCGGGCCGGTCTTCGACCCGGTCGTGGAGTTCGTGAACAGGTTCCGGGCGAAGCCGCGGTCCGTCGCCGACCGGGTCTTCATGTCCTGCGGCGTGTACGAGGAACTGATCGTGCCGAACCGGTCGATGGTGCACGTGTTCGAGAACGCCGGCATGCAGGTCCGCTACACGGAGGCCCGGGACGGCCACTCGTGGGAGAACTGGCGGGACCGGCTGCGCGACGCGCTGTCCTGGGTGTACCCGGGGCCCCAGAAGCTCTACTACGAGTGAGCCCGTGCCGCGGCGGGACGTGGAGCGACACCACCGCAGGTCCTGCGACACCAGCGGGCGAAGCGTCGGATCCGGCTCGGAGGTGGGCCGTACCGCCGGCGCAGGGACCGGCTCAGGGCAGCAGGTCGCGTAGCGGTGGCTTGGCCCGCCAGGCCTCCACCAGCGGGGTCAGGCCGTCGAGCAGCCCGGGCAACTCGGCGTCCAGCGGCAGGACGGCGAGCAGTTGCAGGTCCCGTCCACGCTCGGCGACGGCGGTCAGCGCCTCGTCCAGCGGCGGCAGCCCCAGCCGCTCGGCCTCGGCGACGTATCCCGTCCGCACGGCCGGTGGGGCCCCGGCGAGGTCCCACTCGCGCAGCCCGAGGTGCACGTGCTCGAGGTCGGAGGCCACCGGTCCGGTGGCGGTGGGAAGGAGGTTGTAGAACGGCGCGTCCCCGTGCACCGGCTGGAGGTGCGCACCCGGGAAGGCGGCTGAGAACGCGGCCCGGTCCTCGGCCAGGGGGCGGAGCAGCGTCCACTCGGCGCGCGCCCGCTCGACGTCCTCGTGCGGCAGGAAGGCGGCCAGCTGGTCGATCCCGTCGGCGACAGACGCGTCCAGCGGAAACCACCAGGCCAGCTGCAACGGGCAGCCGGCCAGCTCCGCGTGCAGCCGCGCAGTCGCGGACCCCTGCTGCTCAGCGGGCACCGGCTCGGCCGCCACCTCGACGAGCACCCACGCGGTCATCGCCTGCTCCCCGTGCACCCACGGCCGGGCCGCTGCCGGGCGCACCACCGGGAAGCCCCGGTCGGTCAGCCAGCCGGCGACGGCGAGTTCGGTCTCCATCTGCGCCACCTGACCGGCGGGGTCGGCGCGGACGGTGCGGGGCAACACAGTGGGCACCCGCACCACCACTGGTGCCGGTGCGAGGTGCACGACGACGGAGAAGACGTCGTAGAGCACCCGCGGCTCGATGACGTCGAGGCCTGCCTCCCGCCCCGCAGCGACCGCGGCCGCGACGGCCCGCGCTCGGCGGGAGGCGATGTCTCCTGAGCTCACCTCTCGACCTTGGCAGATCGAGCCCGCCGGTGTCCCGGCTCGATGCCGCCTGGTCGACCTCGATGCCGCCTGGTCGACGGAGCGGGGAGAGGGGCGCAGCGCTGACGAGCGCGGAGCCGGGAAGTCATCAGTGGTGACCGGCTGGATGAGGTGGGAGCACTCCCGTCTCGACTGTGTCCCTCCATCCGGCGTGGACCAGGCACCTGCCCATCCCGCGACCCCGGACGGGCCCGGGACGTCGAGGCTCATCAGGTCGAGGTCCGGCAGCCGGACCGCGGCACGTCGGCGATCGCCGTCCGGGCGCGGCCGGAGCGAGCGCCCGGAGCACTCGGAGCACTCGGGCGGCGCGGTCACGGTGTCGCCGCCGAGCAGGACGCGGGGATCCACTGACGACTCCGTGGCCGAGCCGATGGCGTAGCCGGTGATCCACGCCCACCCGAGGCCGATCGGCGAGTTCCTCCGGGCCTCGCCGGCTGTGTGCCCGGGCCGCTCCTGTCGTTCACGTGCTGGGGCCAGCCTGGGACCTCCTGAAGGACCGAGCGCAGGAGGACTCCCATGACCGGCCCGACCAGCACCACCACGCCGAACGAGCGGACCCGCGCCGCGAAGGAGGACACCGACGACGCAGCCGTCACCCGACCGGTCGAGGACGGCGCGCCGCCGGCGGTGTCGCGGCGCGACACCGAGGACCTCGCCACCTCCCAGGAGGAGGTGACCCGGCGCGCCCGTGAGCTCGTCGCCTGGGACCTGGTCGCTTCCGCGACCACCGGTGGGGCAGACGACGAGCGCGGCCGCCGGCTGCTGACCGCGGCCCGTGCGGACCTGCTCGCCGAACTCCGCAGCCAGGAGCAGGAGCGGGCCCGCCGGCAGCTGGCGCAGGCCACGCGCAGCAGCGAGGACGCCGTCGCCGGCCTCGTCCAGGGCATCACCACGATCGTCCGCAGCGTCGTGCCCGCGGTGCTCGTCCGCCCCGAGGACGTCATCGAAGCCACGTTCGCGCTCGCCGACCAGGGCCTGCGGGTGGGCCGCCGGCTCGCTCTCACCGTGACCAGCGGGGTCCGGAGCCTGGCGGACGCGGCCTGAGAGGCGGCCCGGTGGCGGCCGGGGCTCGTCCCCGGTCGCCGCCGGGTGCACCCAGGCCCTCGGGTGACCGCCGGTGTCGGTCCGCCGGGGGCTCGTCGCGCAGGCAGTCCAGCCGGACGGTGCGTTCGAGGAAGCACGCCTGAAACCGGTCGCGGGCCGGCTCCTCGTCACGAGGCACGGGTGCCATCCGGTGGCCGGCCGCCGGTGGTGGCGCCGACGGGTCCGGCCGCCCCGTCGCTCCGGTTGGGGAGGTCGTCCAGGAGAGCGCGCACCCGGCGGTCCAGTTCGTCGCGCCGTACCCGGACCTCCTCGAGAGGCCGGCCTGCGGGATCGGGGAGGGCCCGGTCCACGTACCGGGCCCCGGTGGTGTCCGGGCGGTCCTCGGCGGCGCCCGTGTTCACCACGACGTCCGCCGTGCGGATGAGCGCGTCGGGCGGCGGCTCGGGGTGGGGCTCGACGAAGGTGCCGCCCAGCTCGGCGAGCGACTGGACCGCGACCGGGGGGCGCGCCCCGTCGACCGTCGCCATCGTCCTGCGCATCGCCATCTCTTCGCCTCAGGTTCAGCCGACCCACCCCGCCGCGCCCACGGGAGGCCCCCGGCCGGCGTGCAGGCTGCTGCCGTGCGTGTGGCGATCGTCAGCGAGTCCTTCCTCCCGCAGGTCAACGGCGTCACCAACTCCGTCCTGCGGATCTGCGAACAGCTCTCCTCCCACGGCCACGAGGCGCTGGTCATCGCGCCGGGACCCGGTCCGACTGCCTGGCGCGGAGTGCCCGTCGTCCGTTCACCGTCCTGCCCTGTGCCGGGGTACAAGGACTTCCGCGTCGCCCTCCCGTTCTCGGCCATGCTCCCGACGCTGCGGGCGTTCGAGCCCGACGTCGTGCACCTGGCGTCCCCGGCGGTGCTGGGCGCACAGGGCGCGTCGGCAGCGACGCAGCTGGGCGTCCCGTGCGTGGCCGTGTACCAGACCGATCTCGCGGCCTACGCCGGCCGCTACGGGGTGGGGATCGCCGAGGCGGCGGTCTGGCGGCGGCTGGGCAGGGTGCACGCGGCCGCCGCGCGGACCCTGGCCCCCAGCCGGGCGGCGGCCGAGCAGCTCCAGGCCCACGGCATCGAACGCGTCGTCCGCTGGGGCCGAGGGGTGGACCTCGAGCGCTTCGGTCCCCGCCGGCGCGACCGGTCCCTGCGGCAGGAGTGGTCGCCCGACGGGCAGACGGTGATCGGCTACGTGGGGCGGTTGGCGCACGAGAAGGAGCTGGGCCTGCTCGCCGCCGTCCAGGACCTGCCCGGGGTCCGGCTGGTCGTGGTGGGGGACGGTCCCCAGCGGCGCGCGCTGGAGCGCCGGCTCGACCGGGCCCTGTTCACGGGCCTCCTGACCGGCGACCGGTTGGCGGCCGCCTTCGCCTCTCTCGACGTGTTCGTGCACACCGGCTCGCACGAGACCTTCTGCCAGGCCGCTCAGGAGGCGCTGGCCAGCGGGGTGCCCGTCGTGGCGCCCGCGGCCGGCGGCCTGCTCGACCTGGTGCAGCCCGGGGTCAACGGCCTGCTCTTCGCACCGGGGTCCGCGGCCGGCCTCGCCGACTGCGTGCGCACCCTGCAGGACCGGCCGGACCTGCGCCGGCACATGGGGGAGCAGGCCAGGAAGTCGGTCATGGGCCGCACCTGGGCGGCCGTGGGGGAGGAGCTCGTGCAGCACTACCGCGATGTCGTCGCCGGCGCCCGGACGTCGCCCGACCGGGCCGTGGCGTGAGGATCGTCCAGGTCGCCAACTTCGTGACGCCCACGTCGGGCGGGCTGCGCACCACGCTGCGCCACCTGGCCGAGGGCTACACCGGCTCCGGCCACGAGGTCGTGCAGGTCCTGCCCGGGGCCGCGGACGACGACGTCGCGACCCGGTGGGGCCGGCAGGTGACGCTGCGCTCCCCAGCCCTGCGGGGCACCGGCTACCGCGTGCTGGTGGACCGCGGCGGTGTCCGGCGGATCCTGGAGCGGGTCGCCCCCGACGTCCTGGAGGTGCACGACCGGACGACGTTGCGCGGCCTGGGACGGTGGGCCCGCGCTCGGGGTGTGCCGTCGCTCGTCGTCAGTCACGAGCGGCTGGACCGCTGGCTCGCCCAGTGGCTGCCCGGGCTGCTGCCGCTGGACGCGCTGGCCGACCGGTCCAACGCCGCGCTCGCCCGCGACTTCGACGCCGTCGTGTGCACCACCGCGTGGGCCGCTGCGGAGTTCCGCCGGGTGGCCGCGCCCCGGGTGGAGATCGTCCCCCTGGCCGTCGACGCGGCAGCCTTCCCCTTCCGACCCGCGCTGCCCGCCGGACGGCAGGACGTCGTCCTCGTCATGGCCAGCCGGTTGTCCCGGGAGAAGCGCCCCCAGGTCGCGATCGGCACCGTACGAGAGCTACGCCGCCGCGGGGTGCCGGTCCGGCTGACCGTCGCCGGGGACGGACCGCTCCGAGCACGGCTGCGATCAGCCGCGAGCGACCTGCCGGTCGAGTGGCTGGGCTTCGTCCCCGACCGCGCCGGCCTCGCCGCCGTGCTCGCGGACGCCGATGTCGCGCTCGCTCCCGGCCCGATCGAGACCTTCGGCCTGGCCGCGCTCGAGGCCCTCGCGTGCGGAACGCCGGTCGTGGCGGACGCGCGCTCCGCGCTCCCCGGCGTGATCGGCCGCCACGCCGGACGGTCGGCCGTCGGGGGTCCCCGCTCGTTCGCCGACGCCGTGGAGGACCTGCTCGAAGTGCCGCAGGAGGTCCGCCGCGCGGCGGCCCGGGCACGCGCCGAGCAGTTCTCGTGGGCGGCCACCGTGGAGGGGTTCCTCGGTGTCCACACGCGGACCCTGGCCGGTGTGCCGTGACGGTCGTCGCAGCGCTCGGTGACAGCTTCACCTGCGGCGAGGGCGTCGGTGTCCGGGTGCACCCCGCGGACACCTGGGTCGCCCTGCTCGCCGCTGCCCTGCCCGGCGGCCGCCTGGTGCGACTGGCGGTCCCCGGGGCCCGGGTCGCCGACGTCCGGACCGCCCAGGTCCCGCGCCTCCCGGGCGGCACGGACGTCGCCACCCTCCTGATCGGCCTCAACGACGTCGCCCGGTCCGGCTTCGACGCGGCCACCGTCGGTGCCGACCTGCTCGCCACCGTGACCGAGCTGCGAGGCCGGGCCGAGGACGTGCTGCTGGCCCGCCTGCACGACGCCGCCACGCTCCTCCCGCTGCCGGCCCGGGTGGCGCAGGCGACCCGGTCGCGGATCGCCCAGGTCAACGCCGCTGTCGACGAGGCGGCCCGGTGGCCAGGAGTGCACGTGCTCGACCTCCGTCAGGTCCCGGCACTCGCCCGGCCAGGCGGGTGGGCCCTCGACCGCATCCACCCCAGCCCGGCCGGCCACCGCGGGATGGCCGCAGCCGCGATCGACGTCCTGCGCGGAGCGGGACGCACGCCCACGCGTCCCATCGGCCAGGTGGTCGTCCCGCGGGGCCCCTCGCGCCGAGCCCGCGCGCGCTGGGCGCTCCGGCACGGCCTGCCCTACGGGATCGGGCACCTCCGCGAGATCGGCTCTCCGGTCGCCTCAGCGGTGCTCGGTCGCCGATGACCCGGCCCAGGACTGTCCGGCGAGCCAGCGCTCCGTCACCGCCCGGCCGGCCCGCAGCAGGTCCGCCGTCCGGCTGACGTCGCGCGGCCCGGTCGGCAGGGTCTCCAGCAGGCCAGCGGCCCACGCATCGGCGACGTGCGGGACCACGTGCACCCGGGGATCGTCCAGTGCCTCCCGCACGGCACTGCGGTTCGCCGCGGCGCGCGCCACGGTGAAGGCCCGCAGCACGGCGTCGAGCGCACCGATGCTGCTCTCCTCCGGCGCCACGTAGGCGGGCAGGCCCGGCTCGATCGGGATGCCGCAGGCCTGGCCGGCGAGCACGTCGGAGGCGGCCGCGCAGACGTCCACCCGGCCGGTGACCGGCGCCAGCCCGCAGTCGATCACCAGGATCCGGTCCTCCGGCGCCGCCATCTCCAGCGCGGCGGAGATCGGGACACCGTCGAGGATGCCGCCGTCGACGTGCAGGTGACCGTCCGCCAGCTGCACCGGCCGGAAGAGCCCCGGCAGCGCGCAGCTGGCCAGCACCACGTCGGCCAGGTCACCCGTGTCGTGGCGCCGGGCGGTGCCGCAGTCCAGGCACGTCGTCGTCACCGTCACCGGCACGGCCAGGGCGGACAGGTCCCCGGTGGGCACGTGCCGCTCGATCAACCGTCGCAGCGGACGGGCATCGAGGAGGGCGCCGCCGGGGCGCACGGACCGCGTGAGGCCACGGAGGCGCGCCGGCCAGCCGGGCCGCAGGACACCCACCATCGACGGCTCGTCCCAGATGCGGGTCAACTCCTGGGCCCGCGCCAGGTCCGGCTGCACGGCCAGGAAGACGGCGTTCAGCGCCCCCACGGAGCTGCCGTGCACGACGTCCACCGGCAGGCCGGACTCGAGCAGCCCCAGGAGGGCCCCCACCTGGTAGGCACCCATCGCCGCACCACCGCCGAGGACCAGGTGAGTGCACGGGCGCATCCCGTCATGCTGCCCACAGGAGGGACACCGAGGCCAGCGGAGGTCTGGTCGCGGACACGGATGCGCCGCGGAAGGACCTCTGGCCGTGTCCGGTGCTCCCGCCCCGCCCCTAGCCTCGACGCCGCAGTCCGTGCGCTCCCGGACCGCGGGTGCGCGCCCACCCGAGTGGACGAGGGAGCAGCCATGACCGAGGCACTGTCGACGCTGGCCGGCCGGGTGGCCGGCACGGTCATCCGTCCGGGACATCCTGAGTACGAAGCGGCGCGTCGGGTCTACAACGGGATGGTCGACGCGCGGCCTGCGGCCATCGTCCGCTGCGCGACG
Organism: Geodermatophilus sp. CPCC 206100; assembly: GCF_048569675.1. Classification (NCBI taxonomy): domain Bacteria; kingdom Bacillati; phylum Actinomycetota; class Actinomycetes; order Geodermatophilales; family Geodermatophilaceae; genus Geodermatophilus; species Geodermatophilus sp. CPCC 206100. The sequence goes on along the minus strand of NZ_JAQISV010000029.1, from coordinate 66,143 downwards.
GAGGACGACGTGGTCGCGGTGGTGCGGCTGGCTGGCGAGCAGCGGATGGACCTCGCCGTCCGTGGGGGCGGGCACAGCGTGCCGGGGTTCGGCACCGCGGACGGAGCGATCGTCGCGGACCTCTCGCCGATGCAGACCGTGGTCGTCGACGATGCCCAGCGCACCGCGACCGCCGGCGGCGGCACCACGTGGGGCCGCTTCAACGACGTCACCGCCGCCCACGGGTTGGCGACCACCGGGGGGATCCTCTCGACCACGGGCATCGCCGGGCTGACCCTCGGGGGCGGCATCGGTTACCTCGGCCGGGCGCACGGCCTCTCGTGCGACAACCTGCTGTCGGCGCGTGTGGTCACCGCCGACGGCACGCGGCTGACGGCCAGCGAGGACGAGCACCCCGACCTGTTCTGGGCGCTGCGCGGCGGCGGCGGCAACTTCGGCGTGGTCACCGACTTCACGTACCGCCTGCACCCGGTCGGCGAGGTGCTCGTCGGGCTCATGTTCTTCGAGCTGACCGACGGGCCGGCCATCTACCGGTTCTTCGACGACATGCTCGACGAGGCTCCACGGGAGTACGGCGGTTATCCGTCCGTGCACCTGGCTGCGCCGCTGCCGTTCATCCCCGAGGACCGTGTCGGGCAGCCGTTCGCTGTGGTCATCTCCTGCTGGACCGGGGACCTCGAGGAGGGCGAGCGGTTCTACGACCGGTTCCGCCAGGTGGCCACCCCGGCCGCCGAGATGGTGGCGCCGATGCCGTACCCGGCGCTGAACGCGCTCTTCGACCCGCTGCTGCCACCCGGCCTCCAGCACTACTGGAAGAACGCCTTCGTCTCCGAGCTCACCGATGACCTGATCGCGGCGCACATGGAGATGGGCGCCCGCATGCCGGCGATCACCTGCGCCATGCACATGTACACGATGGACGGCGCCGTGCACGATGTGCCCTCCGACGCGACGGCCTTCGGCCACCGAGACGCCCGTTACGTGATCAACATCGCCGGCATGTGGCCGGATCCCGCCGAGAACGAGGACAACATCGCCTGGGTGCGGGACTACTACGCGGCGATCGCGCCGCACTCGCAGACGGGCGGCTACGTCAACTTCGCCTCGCCCGACGACCAGCAGAAGGCGCCGGACAACTACGGCGCCAACCATCGGCGGCTGACCGAGGTCAAGCGCCGCTACGACCCGGGGAACCTGTTCCACCTGAACCAGAACATCGAGCCCTCGCCGGTGCCGCCGCCGCGAGCGGATCAGGGCTGACGGGTCGCTCCGTCTCGGCCGGAGGGCAGCCGGATGACGGCCAGGGTGTCGCCGTCCTCCGCAGGTCCGACCGTGTCCGTGTCCGCGCCGACCCCCGGAGCCCCGGTGTGGACACCGACACCGGCGGTTCTGTCCCTCACCGTCCGCAGTCACCCGGCCGGGCGGGTGCACCGGCTCGCCCGGAACGGCCGGCGGGCCACTCCGCCCGCGCACGGCGGGCGACGCCGGTGGGACTCTCGGGTTCCGACGCAGCCCTCCCCTCCTGTGCGTCGGGGGCCAGGTGATCGCCGATGTCCATGTCGCGGAGCGTCTCCGGGGCAGCCGCCTTCCGCCGCCGCACGCTCGTCGCCCTGGCCTGTCTCCTGCTGCCCGGGTGTGCTTCCGCGGCGCCGACCGGGGAAGCGCAGGTCCCGGCAGGCGCGGCGGCCGACTGGCTGAACAGGGCGTACACGGTGACCTGCGACGGCATCGTCCCCGACGGCTTCCGGGCGACCGTGGTCGACGGGGGAGCGCGGGTCCCTGCGGACAGCAGCCGCCCTCCGCACTACGAGTACTACGACATCCGGGTCACGGCCACGGCCGGCGGCGACGTGGACGGCGACGGTGCACCCGACGCCGCCGTCCTGCTGGACTGCTCGCCGCAGCCGTCCAACGGCGTCGTCCAGGAGGTCCAGATCTTCTCGTCGACCGGTCGACCGCTGGGCGCCCTCCCCAGCCCGTTCACCCTGCAGACGGGCGTGCAACCGCCGCCGGTGTACGACGCAGCGGGGTTGTCGGTCCAGGACGGGGAGATCGTGGCGGCGATGACGGCCTACGGGCCGGACGACTCCCACGCCACCGGGCCCTCCGTGCCCCTCACCGTGCGCTGGCGCTTCGACGGACGGGAGTTCGTGCGGGCCTCGCCGTGACGCGCCCCGCCGAGGTGGTCCTCGCGTCGCGGCGGGCCCGTCGGACGACGCCGGGTTCCGTTGTCTGGCGAGGCGACAGGGGCGATCGTGGTGCATGGCGTCGCATCCGTCGTTCGAGCAGTCGGAGCGCGTTGCCGACGGGAGCGTCCCCGCCGACATCGTGCGGCGTCCGTGCGCGGCGCGCGGCCCTGCGCCCGCCCGGGGTGGTGCGCGGTCGGAGCAGGAGCCGACTGCCGGGGACACGAAGCGGTGGAGCGCGAGGTCTCCAGGCATCCACCTCCGGGAGATCACCGACGACAACCGCGAGGCAGTCCGCGCGCTGCGCGTCCGAGGCCGCCAGAAGCGGTTCGTCGCCTCGGTGTCCCGCTCTCTCCGCGACGCCACCCACGCGCCGAGGGCCAATCCGTGGTCCCGGGCCGTGTACAGCGGCGACGAGCCGGTCGGCTTCGTGATGCTGTCCTGGAAGCCGCGGAAGGGACCGTACCGGGGGCGCCACTTCCTGTGGCGGCTGCTCGTCGACAAGCGGCACCAGGGGCGCGGGGTCGGCCGAGCGGTGCTGGCGCAGATCGTCGACCTGGTGCGAGCCGATGGCGGCACGGAGCTGCTGACGAGCTACGAGCTCGGCGAGGGAGGACCGTGGCCCTTCTACCAGCGGCTGGGCTTCCAGCCCACCGGTGAGATCGACGACGGCGAGATCGTCCTGCGGCTCGCCCTGCCCGCCCCGTGAGCCGGGGACCGCACCGCTCCGCGGCGCACCCCGCCGCCCGTCGATGACCTGAGCCCCGCAGTCTGGGGGAGGCGACGTCGGAAGACGTCCGCGGTGCGGCCGCAACGCCAGAGGCACGTCACAGGATGCCGCGCTGTCTCGTCTCCATCCCGACCACGGCACACGAAGGGAGCTGACGATGCGAGTGTTGGTGGCGGGTGGAAGCGGGGTCATCGGTCGCGGTGTGGTGTCCGCACTCGTCGCGCGGGGCCACCAGGTGAGCGCAACGACCACGGACCCCGTCAAGCTGGGGCTCCTGCAGCGGCTCGGCGCCGAGGGGCGCGTCATGAACGGACTGGACCCGCTGTCGGTCGGGGAGGTGGTCGCGGAGGTCAAGCCGGACGTCATCGTCAACCAGATGACCGGTCTCTCCGCACGACATGCGGGCAAGGCCAACCCGCGAAGGCCCGACGAGTTCTTCGCGGCTACGAACCGGCTCCGTGCCGAGGGGATCGAACACCTGCTGGACGCCGCCGACGCAGCCGGCGTGCGACGGGTCGTGACCCAGAGCCACGGCAGCTTCAACGGGGCGCGGGAAGGCGGGTGGGTCAAGACGGAGGACGATCCCCTCGAGATGACCGAGGGGACCACGGCGGTCGCCCACCTGGAGCAGGTCGTCACCGAAGCCGGCGGGGTCGCCCTGCGTTACGGCGCCTTCTACGGGGCGGGCGCCAACGACGAACAGATCGCTCTGTTGCGCAAGCGCCTGCTCCCGATCGTGGGAGGGGGCACCGGGTACACCTCACTGGTCCACGTGGACGACGCGGCCAGTGCGACCGTCCTGGCGGTGGAGCAGGACGTCACGGGCGTCTACAACATCGTGGACGACGAGCCGGCGCCGTTCTCGGAGTGGCTCCCCTTCCTCGCCGAGTGCGCCGGAGCCAAGCCGCCCCTGCGGATCCCGGCGTGGCTCGCACGCGTGCTGGCCGGCGACATGGCGGTCGGCATGATGACGGAGGGCCGCGGCTTCTCCAACGCCAAGGCGAAGCGCGAGCTGGGCTGGGTGTTGCGCTACCCGTCGTGGCGTCAGGGCTTCAGGGCAGACCTGGCGTGACAGCGGAGGGGGGTGTCGTGAGCCGGACCGAGGAGTTCGAGGAGCTCCGGCCCCTGCTCTTCTCCATCTCCTACCGCCTGCTCGGCAGCGTGGCCGAGGCGGAGGACGCGGTGCAGGAAGCCTGGTTGCGCTATGAGACGACCCCGACGCGGCCCAGGTCACCCAAGGCCTTCCTCTCCGCGGTGGTCACCAGGATCTCGATCGACGTGCTCCGGTCGGCGCGCGTGCGGCGCGAGCAGTACGTGGGGGAGTGGTTGCCCGAGCCCCTGCTCACCGATCCGTTCCAGGACCCGGCGCGGTCCGCGGAGCTGGCGGACTCTCTGTCCATGGCGGCACTGTTGCTGCTCGAACGGCTGTCGCCCCTCGAGCGCGCGGTGTTCGTGCTGCGGGAGGTCTTCGCCTACGACTTCGCCGACGTCGCCGCTGCGGTGGGTCGGTCGGAGGCCGCCTGTCGCCAGCTGCTGGTGAGGGCCCGGGACCACATGCACAGCGGAGGACCGCGGTTCGAGGTGGACCGCCAGGCACGGGACGTACTCGCGGCCCGGTTCTTCGACGCGATCCGCGACGGCGACGTCGACGGCCTGCGGGCAGTGCTTGCCGCGGACGTCCAGCTGGTGGGTGACGCCGGCGGCAAGGCCCCCGCCCTGAGTCGCGCCGTGGTGGGCGCGGACAAGGTCGCCCGCCTGCTCGCGGCGATCTTCGCCGACCTCGCGCGGGTCGGCGCGACGCTCGAACGCTGCGAGGTGAACGGTCAGCCCGGCGCGATCCTCCGGGACCGGAAGGGCAGGGTGGCCTTCACGTTCGTACTGGACCTGCTGGGCGGTCAGGTCCAGACCGTCCGATCGGTCGGCAACCCCGACAAACTCCGACACCTGGGCCCGGTAGCTGACGCCTGGGCCCTCCACCGGGAGGTGAAGGAGGCTCGTAGCCGCTGAGCGCTCACACGGATGCGGGAGTCCCGAGATGCGCGTGTTGTTGTCCACGTACGGGTCACGCGGGGACGTCGAGCCGATGGTCGCGCTCGCGGTGCAGTTGCAGGCGCTCGGCGCGGAGGTGCGGATGTGCGCACCTCCCGACGAGGAGTTCACGGAGCTGCTGGCCCGCGAGTGCGTGTCGCCGGTGCCGTTCGACCGGCCCTGGCGCTCGTGGCACCGGCCGCCGACCGCCGCCGAACGCCAGCAGCGCGTGGCTGACTTCATCGCCGCGCAGTACGGCACCGTGACCGAGGCGGCCTCGGGTTGCGACGTGATCGTGGCGACCGCCATGTCGCAGTTCGTCGCGCCGAGCGTCGCCGAGAGGTCGGGTGTCGCGTACCGCTGCGTGCTCTTCTGCCCGGACGTCCTGGATGGCCTGGACGGCCAAAGTCTCGACGACGTGTTCAGTGCGCCGATCAACACCCACCGCGCCTCGATGGGTCTGCCCCCGGTGCGGAACGTCGGCGAGCTCGTGTTCACCGCTCAGCCGTTCCTGGCGGCCGACCCGACCCTGGGCCCCTGGCGCGGGCCGGGAGGCTTCGATGTCCGGCAGACGGGTGCGTGGATCCTGCCCGACGAACGCCCACTGCCGACCGACCTGCTCACGTTCCTGGCCGCCGGCGAACCGCCCGTCTACCTGGGGTTCGGCAGCATGCGGACCCTGCGGCCGGACGGCGCGCGCGCGGCCGTCGAGGCGATCCGTGCGCAGGACCGACGGGTGCTGGTGAACCGTGGTTGGGCGGGCCTGACCCCGGTCGGCGACCAGGACGACTGCCTCGTCATCGGGGAGGCCAACCACCAGCAGCTGTTCGGCCGGGTGGCAGCCGTCGTGCACCACGGCGGTGCGGGCACGACGACCGCGGCCGCCCGGGCCGGTGCGCCGCAGGTGGTGGTGCCCCAGGGGGGCGACCAGTTCTACTGGGCCCGGCGGGTGGCCGAACTCGGCATCGGTGCCGCCCACGACGGTCCGGTGCCGACCGTCCAGTCCCTCTCGGTCGCGCTTGGAACGGCGCTGACGACTGAGACGCGCGCTCGGGCGACTGCGATGGCAGGTGAGATCGGCACCGACGGGGCGAGGGACGCCGCGGAGCTGCTGCTGGCCGAGGCTGCGACCGAACGGCCCTGAGCGCCTGGGTCACGAGGCTCCGTTCCGCGCTCGGCAGGGCGGGGTCGTCCGTGACCATCGACCGGGCTGGCGGCCCGGGCTGGATGTCACAGGGATCCCACCTCGCCCGTCTGAGAGCACGAACGCGAGGCCCGCGCCGTCACGGGTGAGCACTCCGCGACGGCCCCGACGGCAGGACCCGTCCCGCTCCGCACCTGCTGCACGTCGACCACGTCGTGCCGGGAGGGGACCTCGAGGAGGAACCATGGACATCACCCTGCGGATCGCGGCCGGCCTACTGGCCCTGGTGGCCCTCATCGGCGGCGTCACCAAGACCTTCGTCCCCAAGGAGAAGCTGCAGCACCACGAGGGAGCGGCATGGACGCGGAATGCCAGTCCCGCGTTCGTCAAGACCCTCGGTGTGCTGGGTCGCCCTGATGGTCGGGGCGATGATCACCCACGGGCGTCTCGGCCAGTACAGGCTGGTGCTGGTGAACGCCGCCTACGTGCTGCTCGCCGTCTTCATCGCGGTCGGCCGGTTCGGCCCCGAGTCCTTCGTCGCCTGACGCGTACCCCGGTCGAGCACCCGATCCGCGACTCCCGGGCACCAGCGCCCTCGGGGCGGTGGCGGTCGACGAGCTCGCGCCGGACCGGTACCGCGGGCCGGACTTCGTATCGAAGAGGAGGTGGATCGTGCGTCTTCGCATCGAGGCGGTCGCTCTCGGACTCGTGGTCCTCGCGGCCGTGCCGTACATCGCGCTCAAGCTGTCGTGGCTGAACGGAGCCAGTATCGGCGTGGAAGACCGAACGGCTCTCACCGAGCTGCACGGCACCCGGATGGTCGTCGGCAACAACGTCACGATCGTCCTGGAGCTGTCGGCCATCGGGCTGGCTCTGGCGCTGGCTTCCGCGTGGGGACGACGTGTCCCTGCGTGGATCATGCTCGGCTTGGGGGCGGGTGCCACCGGGCTGCTGGCTCCGGTACTGCTCGGGCTGCCGCTCGGGAGCGTCGTCCAGCTCGCCGTGGAGGGCGACGTGCGCACCGGCGGGATGGACCACCTGAGGCCATGGGTGTTCGCCACGGTCTACGGCGGCTTCGGGTTGATGGCCGTCGGCATCGCGGTGCTCGCCTCGCGCCATGCCGTGGCTCGGTGGAGCGCCGTCCTGGACCGCAGCCCGGATCCGCCGCCGGCCTGGGTCGTCGTCGCCGGCGGGCTCGGCCTCGTGCCGTTCGGTGCGGCGATGCTCTGGTGGGGCACTTTCGGTCCTGGAGAGGGTGGCCCGCAGGCCATGGACGCCTTGGTGCAACGGACGACGCTCGTCGTGACCGGTCTGATGGCTCTCGGAGGCTTCGTCGCGCCGCTCGTGCGAGAGATCTCCGGACGACGGCCACGCCTGACGTGGCTCTCCATCTGGCTCGGCTGCACCACGGCCGCCGTGCAATCTCCGGCCCAGGTACTGCTCGCCGACGGTGGGCACCCCACGACCGCAGTCGTGCTCACAGCGGTCCTGGCCGTCCCCGGAGGCGCTCTCTACGGCCTGTCGATGCTCCGGGCGACGACTCGCCCGCCCCGGCCTTCGACCGGTGTCGCGACGGCGCCACTCCCGCAGCCGTGCACCTCTCGCGCAGCGGCGTCCGGCAGGTGTGGATCTCGGCGCGACCGACGCACGCGGAGGGCCCCATGACTGAGACCACCGGCACGGCCGAGGCCGGGCAGGCCGTCGGGCCACGCCCACCCACCCCGCCCGGCCCGTTCCTGGTCGCTCTCGGCCTGCTGGTGGCCCTGTGGTGCGCCGGGTTCGCCGCGATCAGCGTCTGGTTCGAACTCGCGGACCACTTCGGGGTAGGTCGGTACACCGACGAGGCGACGGCTCTCTCGGTGGCGAACTGGTTCGTGGCGGTCCTCAAGCTGGTCGGCGCCGCGGTGGCCCTGCTGGCGGTCAGCCGTACGCCCCGATTCCTGGGCCCCAGGATGGTCGGCGCGTTGCTGTGGGCTGCGTTCGCCACCCTCGCGGTGTACGTCATCGGCAGCATGATCCAGGCGGTGGTCATGCTGACCGGCGTCGCCGGCGATGCCCAGCAGATCGACGTCTCAGCCGCCGCTTACCTGCTCGCGTTCGTGCCGGCGGCCATCGGGTTCGGCGTCCTCGCGACCTCGTACGCCCGCCGGGCCCGGCTGGGTGCGCGCGTCATGCTGATCGGGGTCTGCGGCGCGCCCGTCGTCCTGGGCGGCGTCCTGGTCATCCTGCCGGCGATCCTCAGGGCCCTGGGCCTTCTCTAGGCCCTCGTCGGCTGGGACGTGCCCGCTCGAGGCGACGCCACGGTGGCGGCCAGGGAGTGGGCGGAGTCCCACTTCGAAGTGTCCGAGGGGGGGACTTGAACTCCCGTAGGGGAGCCGGCATCCAGATGCGTTGAGGCTCTCTGAGCAGCACATTCGTCCTCGGCCGATGGCGCCGACGACCCCTCACACACGTCCGAGAACCGCCAGGTGCGCCGCTTGCGGTATCGCGCGGTATCACGAGGCCCCGGCCTCGACGGCGGGGGCCAGCGGGGAAGTCCCCGCTTTGCATGACGCGGCGCCGCCGACCCAGGCCTTCCGCCGCGGGTACCCCGGACGACCCATCGTGCCCCGGCGGGTCCGCCGGCTACCGGTCGTCGGAGCCGGCGCCGTGTGCCTCGGTGAGGGCGTCGTCGACTCGGACACCCAGGGCGGCGAGCAGGGGGAGCCGGGGGATCAGCACCCGACGTCCGAGCCGTAGAGCCGGCAGGTCCCCGTTCTCGATGGCGCGAGTCACGGTGCGCACGTCGACGTCGAAGACCGATGCCGCCTGCGCGAGGGTGACGACAGCGGATCGGCTGGACAGGAGGTCGTCGGGATCCACCGCACCTCCTGGTGGCCGAGCTCACCGAGCAGCCAGGTCCACTCGCGACACGTCGGCGTGACGGGGACCCGGACCTCGACGCGGCGCTCGACGACCTCGACCGCGGAGAGACCCGAGGCTCCGGCCCGGGGGGCTGCTCCCAGGCTCGGTGCCGGCAGGTGGCGGAACACCACGTGGGAATCGGACCTCGACGTCGCGACGCGATCGGCCCGCCGCACCAGCCACAGGTCGTGGCGGCCTCCGCGTGCATCAGTCGTCGAGCTGGCGCACCTGCACTGCGCCGGCGCTGGATCGTGCGGTGATCGTCTGGGAGGCCTCAGGGTCGGTCGGCACGTTGACCGCCACGTCGCCCGCGCTGCTGTCGGCGCGCACGCGGTAGGACGAGCGGGGCACCGCGATGTCGATACCGCCCGCGGACGTGCTCACCGCCAGCATCTCGGGTGCGACGCGGTCGACGATGGTGACCGCGCCCGCGCTGCTGCGTGCGTCGACGCGCCGGCTCGCGACGGTCGCCTCGATGCTCCCTGCCGACGTCTGGAGCACCACGTCGCCGGCGACGTCGGTGAGCGTGATGGCGCCTGCTCGGGTCTCAGCGGTCAGTCCGGCCGTGAGTCCGTCGGCGTCGATGGCGCCGGCTCTCGACCTCACGGTGACGGGGATCCCCGCGGGGACGTCGAGGACGTGCCTGGCCGAACACCTGATGACGAGGATCGTCGGGCCGCACCTGCTCGCCACCCGGAAGACGCCTCGGTCGGCGGACGTCGTGACGTCGGGCCGGCGGCCGAGGCTCCACTCGCGCGTGGTGGTGAGCGTCACCTCGTCCGCGCTCGTGGCCCGGAGCGAGATCGCCCCGGCGTCGGCGTCGATCCCGATGGCGGTGATCGCCTCGTCGAAGGTCTGGACCTGGCGGTCGCTGCTGCGAGAGAGGAGCCCTGCCACCGTCACGACGACCGTGGCGGCGAGCAGTACGACGGCGCCCCTGCGGATCGCCCGCGAGGGCTTCGTGCCTGCCCCGGTGGGGGCGGGCCGTGGTGGCGCTTGCGGCGAGGCGGTCATGGTTCTTCTCCCTGTCCGTGGTCAGGCGACGGCGATGGTGGCGAAGACGACGAGGTCGACCGCGATGTGCATGACCACCGGCCACCCCAGGCCCCTGGTGGCCACCATCGCGCGGCCCAGCAGCAGTCCGAGGAGGGCGGACATGACGACGCCCTCGATCCCTGACGGGATGCTGCCGGCGTAGTGGCCGAGTCCGAACCAGACCGCGGTCATGGCGACGGCGTGGCCGGGGCCGACCGCGCCCACCAGCCTCGACAGCGGGCCGGCGCGGTGGATGACCTCTTCGCCGAAGGCGTTGAAGGCGGCACAGACGAGGATGAGCGGAGCGGCTTCCAGCAGCCGGGCGCCGTCGCCGGCATCGAAGACGCCGTCGGCGACCAACACGCCGGCGAAGAGGCCGAACAGCAGCACGGCGGCTACCGGTCCGACCACTGCCCAGGACAGCGGCCGCCGCCTCCCCGGGAGCCTGATCGAACTCGGGGCGCGCAGATCCCCCGACGAAACGAACGTCGTCTGTCGGGATCCCGCCGTCCGCGCCAGGACGATGGCCATGATGACGGCGGCGGCGAAGAAGACCGCCTTGCTCCCGAACGCCTGGACCAGTTCGGAGCGGCCGTCGAGGGGGAGCCACCCACCGACCAGCGGCAGCACGATCCCGATCAGCGCGACCACAGCCAGCAGCACCGCGGCGTACGGCAGCAGGGACCGGGCGCGTGACCATGACGCGCAGACCGCGACGAGCACGACCGCGGAGCCCAGCCACAGCCCGTCGACGGCCGCCTCGGAGAGGCCGAGGGCTTGGGCGATGAGGACGTGGGGCGCCTGGCTGACGGCCACGGTGCCGGTCCAGGCGATGATGACGGTGCCGGCGGCGCGCCGGCGCGACTCCTCAGGCACGACGACGGCGGCTCCTCGCCATCGCTGGTCATGAGGCTTCCGCTCGGTCGTGGGTGACATGGTCAGCCCTCCTCGGGTCGGGTCAGGGGTTGGACGCTGACCAGAGCCGTGCCGCAGTCGCGCAGCATGACGAGCACACCGTCCAGATGGCTCTGGTCGATCACCGGGAGCTCGATCGTGGTGACGGCGCCGGTGTGGGTGATCCGTGCGTCCTCGATCAGTGGCATGCGTGCCACATCGACGACCCCGCGGAGCACGATCCGGTACGGCGTCACCTCGGTCCTCCCCCGGCTGGCGGTGTGCGAGGAGACGGTCGCCCGAGTCGGGGGGGTGGCGCACCACCCCGCGTCGAAACCCCCCGGGGGGGGCGGGGATCAGATCAGGCCGAGTTCGCGACCGCGGGCGACGGCGTCAGCCCGGGTGCGCACGTCGAGTTTCCGGTAGAGGGCCTTCGCGTAGCCCTTGACCGTGTTGAGTGACAGGTACAACTCACCAGCGAGCTGTCGCAGCGACAGGGTGCCCTGGAGCGCCCGCAGGATCGAGAGCTCCCGCTCGGTCAGCTCCTCGACCAGTGTCCCGTCGTGGCGTGCGGTCCGCTGGGCGCTGCGGCCGAGCAGCTGCTCGGCGGCGGCGAGCTTGGCCATGGTGTCGGGAGGTGCGCCGACGTCGGCGACCAGCTCCTGGGCCTCGAGCAGCAGCGTCCGGGCATCGGCAGGACGGCGCTCGAGCCGCTCGACCTCCGCGAGACCCACCAGCGCGTCGCACAGCGGCGCGGCGACGCCGAACACGCGGCCGGCCGCCACGGCACGCTCGAGCTGCGCGCGCGCCTCCGGGAGGTCTCCGCGCAGCCGGGCGAGCTGCCCGGCGACGCTGCGCACGGTCAGCGTTGCTGCCGCGAAGGCGTCGCCGGCGGAAGCCTCCATGGCCTCCAGCCGAGGTAACCACCCGTCGAGCAGCGCCCGGGCGCCGTCGACGTCGCCGTTCTCCAGTCGAGCACCGCCCAGCAGGCCGACCGTGACCAACGAGCCGGTCGGCAGGAGGTCGAGCTGCGGGGACAACGCCGACTCCAATGCCGGAATCGCGTCGGCGAGGTCGCCGCCGGCGAGGTGGGCCAGCCCCAACGCGGCTCGCGCGACGAAGAACCCGGGACGGTGGGGATCGTCTTCCCGGTCGGCGGCCAGGCGCGCCCATCGGCGCAGCTGATCGGCGTCGGTGACGTAGAGGAAGCACACCCGCAACGCCGCCGCGGCCGCCACCGTGGAGCGCCAGCCGGGTGGCGGTGGCACCTCCTGGTCGTCGATGTCCCCGACCAGGGCGATCAGCTGCCGGCCGCGCTCGTGGCGCCCGCCGAGGCTGTTCGCCCAAGCCAGCGTGACGGCCAGCCGCGCGTCGGCCGCGACCAGGTCGGCGGGCAGCTCGTCCCCGAACCGGATGTAGGAGCCCACGGCGCCACGGCTCAGGAACGTGCGAAGCGAGCCCATCAACAGCCCGGCCGCCCGGTCGTGGTGCCCGCCCGCGAGCAGGTGGCCGACGGCTGACTCCTCGTCCCCCTGGGCGCAGAACCACGACGCGGCGCGCGCGTGCAACTCGGAGATCGCTGCCGCCGGGAGCCGCTGATCGAGCCGCTGCCGCAGCACCTGTGCCACCAGAGCGTGCAGCCGGAACCACACGCCCCGGTGGTCACCGGGGGTCAGGGGTAGCCCGGAGCGCTCGAGCCGCCGCAGCCATCCCGGCTCGACGGTGGTGCCGAGGACCGCCTCGCACAGCGGGTCGGACAGTCGTCCGAGGACGGCGGTGCGGACCAGGCGGTCCTCGTCCTGCGCGTCGAGGTCCGCCAGCACCTCGCTGAGCAGCAGCTCGGCCAGATCCCGGTGGTCGTCGGGAAGCCGTCGCAGCTGGTCCTGCGGATCGTCGCTGCCCCGCACCGCGACTCCGGCGAGGTGCACGGCGACCGGCCAACCCTCCGTTCGCGCCGCCAGCTCGGCGGCCAAGTCGTCGCCGATCTCAACGCCGAGCGACGCGCCCAGCAGCGCGGCGACCTCGCGGACGGCGAGACGCAGGTCGGCGGCGCGCAGCTCGGTCAGCTGGCCGCGTCCACGCAGCCGCGGCAAGGGCAGCGGCGGGTCGTGATGTGTCGACAGCACCACTCGCAGCGACGATGGCAGGTAGGTGAGGAAGAACTCCAGCGCCTCGTGGATGCGCGGGTCCGAGATGGCGTGGTAGTCGTCGAGTACCAGCACGGCGCGCTCGTCCGACGCCGCCAGGTCGTTGAGCAGCGCGGGGATGGCGGTGGAGACCGGATCCGCACCCGGGACCAGCAGACCGCCTGCGGCGACCTCGCCGACGTGCGGCAGAACCGAGCGCACGGCGGCGACGACGTAGCGCCAGAACCGCCCCGGTTCGTCGTCACCGCCGTCCAGCGACAGCCACGCCACCGGGCGCTTCTCGCGCGGGTCATGCAACCAGTCGGCGAGGAGGCTCGTCTTGCCCCACCCGACGGGCGCGCAGATCAGCGTCAGCGGCGTCGCGGCGTTGTCCACCAGACGGCGGACGAGATGCGGGCGGGCGACCGGCGGGCTGGCCCCGGGCGGGGCCAGCTTGACCACGAGCAGACCCTGCGTGGTGTCAACGGGCGACCCGGCGTCGCCCACCACGTCGGCTCGCGCACCCGCGCCCATGCCGCCTCCGCTCTCCGTCGGTCGAGGGCGCTGCTGGTGACGGCAACCCTATTCCGACGGCATGCGACTGTCCCGACCCCGATCCGCCGGTCGGTGTTCTCGGTTGTCCCGCTGCCGCCGGGATGACGTCGCTGGACCAACGGCTCCACTGGCGGGGTGGTCGGTGGCCTGGGGACGGCGGGTTCGGGGCCAGCGGTCGTGGTCTGCCACGGCACGTCGTGGTCCTCCGCTCTGTGGAGGCCTTCGCCGATGCTCCGAGCCGCGACCTCACCGTCTGCCTCTGGGACATGCCCGGCTACGGACTGTCCTCGAACGAGCCGGCACACGCCGCGGACCTGGGCATCCAGGGCGACTTGTTCGCCGATCTGCTCGCAACGTGGTGCCACGACGCGCCGCACGTGGTGGCACACGACTCTCCGTGGTGCCGTCTCGCCGCGAGCCCATCTAGGGCACGGCATCGGTCGTATCGCTGTTCTCGGTGGACGCCGTGGCGGCGCGCCCGTGGGAGTCTCCGTTCTTCACCTGGTCGAGGACCATGCCGATGTCTTCGCTCGACTACCGGAAGCCCTCCCAGGGGGATTGCTACGGGCCGAGCTGGGTCGCCGACGCGAGTCCTCGGGGTCTGACCGAGGCGCAGCTCGACGAGTTGACGGCCCCGTGGCTGACCGAGCAGGGCCGCCCGGCCTCCTATCGCCGGATCGCCGAGGCGGACGAACGCTCTACCGACGATTCAGCGGGCCGGCTCCAGGACATCCGGGAACCGGTCCCCAAGCATCCGAATCGGGCACGCACCGCTAGTCACGGGCGGCGCGGGGGCGGCCGAGTCCAGGCCCCGAGCCGCCCCGCGCCGCCCCGTGACTTGGAGGGCAGTACGGCGGCGGCGCTTGATGACGACGTCGTCAGGCCGCGTCGCGCACGAGCTTCGGGGCCGTGGTCGAGCCCAGGCGCGCGGCGAGGAAGTCCTCCCAGGTTCGGCGGCCGACTGCGCGCTCCGGGGCGAGGTTGGCTCCGGCCCGGTAGGCCTTCGCGGCCTTGCCCGGCGTCGGCATCGGCAGCAGCGGCCGGCGCTTGCCCGCGGCCGTCAGATACCCGCGCATGAGCTGGGTCATCTCGTACACGCGCGGCCCGCCCATGTCCGGCACCCGGCCGGCCGGCGTGCCGAGCGCCAGCTCGACGAGGCGGTCGGCCACCTCCCCGGCGTCGATGGGCTGCATCCGCCAGCCGGCCGGAACGGGCATCACCGGCATCTTGGCCATCTGCTGCGCCATCAGCAGGACCAGGTCGTGGAACTGCGTCGCGCGCAGCGTCGTCCAGGGCACGCCGGAGGAGGCCAGGACGCGTTCCGCGGCCGCCTTCTCACCGAGGTAGCCGAACATCGCACGGTCGATACCGCTGGCGATCGGCACCCGGTCGGCGCCGACGACCGAGATGAACACGATGTGCCGCGTGCCGGCCCGCGCCGCGGCCCGGGCCAGGTGGCGCATCTTGGCCTCGTCGCCCTTGGCGGTGCCGGCCAGGTGCACGACCGTTTCGACGCCCGTCACTGCGGCGGCGGCCCCCTCGCCGGTCGCCAGGTCCCCGGTCACGAACTCGACGCCATCCCCGTCCTCGTGCCTGCCCCGGCTGAGCACGCGGACGGCTTGTCCGGCGTCCTGCAGCCGCGGTACGACGAACCTCCCCAGCGTGCCGGTTCCGCCGGTGACCAAGATCGGTGCTGCCATGGGTTCCTCCTGGGTCGATGTGTCCCCGTCACATCCGTTCTCCGTGGCGGGTCACCTCTGTGACACCCGCGCAGCGAAGGACGTGACCGATGGACGAGACCGAATTCCTGGCGGACCGGTTCGAGGCGCACCGGCCCCGGCTGCGGGCGGTGGCCTATCGGATGCTCGGCTCGACGTCGGAGGCCGACGACGCCGTCCAGGACGCCTGGCTGCGGCTGAGCCGGGCGGGAGGGAGTGGCGTCGAGAACCTCGGTGGGTGGTTGACCACGGTCGTCGCCCGCGTGTGCCTGAACATGCTGCGGTCGCGCAACATCCGCCGCGAGGAGTCCGTCGGCATCCACATCCCCGATCCAGTCATCAGCCACGAACACGTGACCCAGCCCGACGAGGAGGTGCTCATGGCGGACTCGGTCGGTCTGGCGCTGCTCGTCGTCCTGGACGCCCTGTCCCCGGCGGAGCGGCTCGCCTTCGTGCTGCACGACATGTTCGACCTCCCCTTCGAGGAGATCGGGCCGATGATCGAGCGGTCGCCGACCGCGGCCAGGCAGCTGGCCAGCCGGGCCCGCCGGCGGGTGCGAAGCGCCGAGGTTCCGGCTCCGGATCCCGACCTCGCGCGCCAGCGTCAGGTGGTCGACGCCTTCTTCCGGGCCGCGCGTGGCGGCGACTTCGACGGCCTGGTCGCTGTGCTCCACCCCGACGTCGTGCTGCACGCAGACTTCGGGGCCCGGCGGCCCGCCGCTTCCAAGGTCTTCCGCGGCGCGGAGGCCGTCGCGCAGCAGGCTCGCATCGGCGCACTGCCCGGTGCCGAGCTGCACGCCGCGCTGGTCAACGGCGCGGCGGGCGTGGTCATCACCGTCAAGGGGCGGCCCTTCGCGGTCATGGGCTTCACCGTCGCGGAGGGCAGGATCGTCGAGATCGACGCGATCGCCGACCCGGAGCGCGTCGGCAGGATCGCCGCCGCCGTCCTCGGCTGACCGTGTGAGGGCCGCGCTCGTCGAACAGCCGCATGCACATGGCCGTGAGCGTCACCCCGACGGGCCGGCCTGCGTCGGTCACCGGCTGCGGGAGAGCTCCGTCATGACGTCGACTCCTCGCCCGGGACGCCGACCGCGTGGAGGATCCGCCCGACCAGGTCCCGCACGGCGTCCGTCGCCTGCGGCGACGGGGCCCCGGCCGCGGCGGTGAGCTGGCTGAACAGCAGTCCCTCCAGTAGGGCGAGCAGGTCACGCGCGCGATCTCCGGGATCGGGGATCCCGAGGTCGGCGAGCTGCTCGGCGAGGCGGCCGTGGATCGGGGCCGAGTTGGCGACCAGGGCCTGGCGCAGCTCCGGCCGCCGGGTCGCCTCGAGGGCCAGTTCGTAGCGAGCCAGCTGCCGGTCGCGGCCGTCGATCAACAGGCCGTGGACCGTGGCGGTGAAGGCCTCCTCGAACTCCGCGGCACTGGCATGCGCCAGTGCCGGAAGGCTCGCCGTGTCGAGGTCGGACATCCGACCGACGATGGCGCGCAGGAGGTCGAGCCGGGTACGGAAGTAGTAGGACGTCGACCCCTCCGGAACGCCGGCGGTGCGGTCGACGGCCCGATGCGTCAGACCTCGGCTTCCCTCGCGGGCCAGGGTGGTGATCGCCGCGTCGGCGAGCCGGGTCCTGCGTGAGTCGTCTGCCACCGGTACCTCCTTGACCCCTGCCTCTACATCTGTAGTGTAGGTCGTGCCACTACAGATGTAGAGGAGGGGTCGTGTCAGCTGGAGATGCCGTGCCGCTGATCCTCTTCGCGGCCACGGTGTTGGTGGCCCTCGAGCCGATCCGCCGTCCCCGGGCCTTGGCGGTGACGAGCTACCTGGCCGGTCTGGGCGCCAGCGAGCTGCCCCAGCTGTTCCTCGTCCTGCTGCTCACCGCGACCGTGCCGCCCATCGCTGAGGAAGGGCTCCCGGACGAACCGTTCGGGTGGGCGTTGCTCGGGCTGACGGCGCTCACCTACGCGGGTCTCGCTGTCATTGCCCGGCGCACCTGGCAGGCGGGGGACGTCGTCGGCCGGGCGCTGGCCGAGGGCCTCGGCGACCGGGCGGGGTACAGCCGATCGTCCCTGGCACGCGCCCTGCGCGTGCTGGGAACGCCGTTCCCCGTGCACCCACGGCGGGTGGAGCGGATCGCGGACGTGAGCTACGGGGACGCCGGACGGCGCAACCGGCTGGACGTCTACCGGCTCCGCTCTCGGCCGGCCGGTGCCCCGGTACTGGTCTACCTGCACGGGGGCGGCTACTTCAGCGGAGCCAAGCACCGGGAGGCGCGCGCCCTGCTGCACCGGATGGCCGGGGAGGGCTGGGTGTGCGTGAGCGCCAACTACCGGCTGCGTCCCGCAGCCGGCTTCGTCGACCACATGATCGACACCAAGAAGGTGCTCGCCTGGGTCCGCGAGCGCGGGCCCGCGTATGGTGCCGATCCCAGCACCGTCGTGATCTCCGGGAGCTCGGCCGGGGGCCACCTGGCCGCCATCGCCGCCCTGACGCCGGGCGAGCCGGCCTACCAGCCGGGGTTCGAGCACGTCGACACCACCGTGAGCGCGGCCGTGTGCTTGTACGGCTACTACGGCCGCTACTACGGGCACGCGGAGGACGAACGGCCGCCGTCGTCCCCACTCGTCCTCGATGCGGCGCACGCGCCGCCGTTCTTCCTGGCCCACGGCGACCGGGACACGTACGTGCCGGTGGAGGGCGCCCGCGAGTTCGCCGCGCGGCTGCGGGCTTCCTCGTCCAGCCCGGTCGTCTACGCCGAGCTCCCCGGCGGGCAGCACGGCTTCGACCGGTTCCGGTCCCTGCGCTTCGACGCGGTGGTGGACGGCGTCGCGGCCTTCCTCGCCCGCGCGGCGGCTCGGGCCGCCCAGGGGGCCGGGGCTCCGGGGCGGGCGTGAGTCGACCGCGGGTTCCGCGCGCCCTGCACGACCTCGTCAGCGACCCGCGATGACGAGGGCCGAACTCACGGAAGGACGGACAGGTGCTCGCACCGGTCACCCTGGAGGAACAGCTCACCGCCGCTCGGCGGAGTCGGCTGCGCGTGCTCGTCGTCGGCGCCGGCGTGGCCGGTGTGACGCTCGCGCAGTACCTGCGTGCCGCGGGGCTGGACCCGGTCCTGGTGGAACGCCGCGACGCGGATGCCGATGCCGGCTACATGCTGGGCTTGATGCCGCTGGTCGAGCCGCCGCTGGCGCACCTGGGGGTGCGGGAGGCGTACCGGGAGCGATCGGTGCCGGTCCGGCGATACGCGGTGCGGAACCGGTTCGGCCGGCCGCTCCGGCAGTACTCGCTCGGGAGCCTGCTGGAGTTCGGTGACTACCGCGGCATCTCGCGCGGCGACCTGCTGGCCGCGCTGGCCCACGCCGGGGGAGCGGTCAGCTACCGCACGACGGTGACGGGGCTTCGGCAGCAGGCGGACGTCGTTCGTACCGTGCTCTCCGACGGGGCCGGGGAGACGACGGCCGAGTTCGACGCCGTCATCGCCGCGGACGGACTGCACTCGACCATCCGGGCGATGGTCCTGGCGACCGATCAGGTGACCGGCTATGACACCGGGTGGCACGGGTGGGTCGGGTGGGCGGAGCCGGACGACGCTCCGGACTTGTACGAGGAGTGCTGGGGCGCCGGGTTCTTCCTCGGGATGTACCCGGTCAAGGGCAGGATCGGCGTCTTCGTGGGCGGCCCTCGCTCGGCGACGGCTCCAGGTGCACCGGCCTTCGTCGGCCGGGTGCGCCGCCAGCTGCAGGCCAGCGACCCTCGCATGGACCGCGCACTCACCGCGACAGCGGTCGGTCACGACGTGCACTCCTGGTCTCTGACCGACGTCCGGGCAGCGACCTGGTCCGCGGACCGCGTCGGCCTGGTGGGCGACGCCGCGGCCGGCTTCCTCCCGACCGCCGGCGTGGGTGCGGCGATGGCGATGGAGTCCGCCGCCGTCCTGGGACGGTCGCTGGCCGAGGCCACGCCCGCGTCGGTCGCGGACGCGCTGCGCCGCTACGAAGCTCTTCAGCGGCCCCGGGTCCAGGCCGCCCAGCAGAACTCCCGCGTCCTGGCCCGGCTGATGTTCCGGAGATCCTCGCCAGCGGCCGTCGCGCGGGACGTGGCCGCGCGCTTCGTGACCCTGGACAGGGCCGTTGCCCCGATCCGCCGGCTGCTCTCGGACCGCCCCGACTCCCGGCTCGTGGCTGCACGGTGAGCAGACACGGCCGTAGCCAGCCCCGCCGGACCGCTGGGCGGAGGTCGTGTCGAGAGCCAGCCGACCCGTTGGGCCGCTGCGGTTGTCGGTCCGCGCGGACGAAACGCAGGTCGGGTCGGTGTCCATGCCATCCCGAGCAGCCCCTCACCACTTCGCTGAGGGTCGCAACCCTGATGCTTCGTGCTCCTGATCCAAGAGCGCGGAGGCGTTGCGCTGGACCGGTCCTCGCCAGCCGGGTTCTGGTTCAATCGATCACGCCGTCGCGTTGCGAGACGTCAGCAACGCTCGCCCCGGATGAGCCCACCGGAGCAGCCGGGAGGAGGAGCGCGGAGACGGGCGGCGACGGGTGGGTCAGTTCCAGTCGGCGCTGTGGCGCGGCTGTGGGGTCACAGCCACGCGACCCTCACCACCTTCCGTGACCTGCCGTACAACGCGCCGTGGCTCGGCGCACCACCGGAGACAGAGCCGGCCGGCGGCCGTGAGCGCTCGCCGGGGTGTTCCAGAAGCCGGACATCCGCGGGACAGTCGGCCATCCCGGGTTGAGTGCCAAGCGAACCGTCGAAGGCTTCTCGAACGAACACGGGACGCCGTGGATGCCATCGCATAGACGGAGGTCAGACATGAGCACCGCACACGAGGTCCACCAGAAGCGTGGCTCAGCCGGAGTGGCCGGCCAGGATCGCCCCGGCAGCGAGGAGGGGCGCCACGGCTTGACGCTGCCGCCGGGCCAGCGTCCCGTCGAGGGCTTTCCGCGCTTCGGCACCCACCTGCACCACCCCGCTCCGGCCATCCCCGAGGCCTACGCGATCGAGGTCAGCGGGGCCGTCGCAGAAGCCTTCGCGCTGCCGCTGGCCGACTTGGCGCGGCTACCCCGAAGCGAGCTCACCGCTGATTTCCACTGCGTCGCCGGCTGGTCGGCCCTCAACCTCCGTTGGGAGGGTGTCGCCTTCGGCACCTTCTACCGCGAGATCATCGAGCCGGCGCTCGACCGAGCAGCCCCCGTCACCCACGTCGTCTTCGCGGGGCTCGACGGCCACCGCTCGGTCGTGACGATCGAGGACGCGCTGAACGACGACGTGCTGATCGCCGAGAACCTCGACGGCCGGCCGCTCGACAGCGACCATGGCGCGCCGATCCGTCTCGTCAGCCCGAGCCAGTACGGGTTCATCAGCACCAAGCACCTGAGCCGGATCGAGCTCCACACCTCCAGGCCGGCGCAGGCTGGCAAGTCCCTGGTGGACCGGCTGCTCGAGGAGCATCCGCGCTCGAGGGTCTGGGCGGAGGAGCGTCATGGCCGCCTCGCCGGCTGGTCGGTGCGGCCGGTCTACCGGCTCCTGATCCCGCCGATCCGGTTCCTCAGCGCCCGGGGCCGCCGGCGCACCGTCGCCCCGGGGTGACTCCCGGGACATCGGAGCGCGGGCGTCCTCGGTCTCTCGCGGTGCCGGGCCGGGCCCGCAAGGCGCTGAGGGAGAAGCAGTTGCCGGTGATCCGGCTGCACGACCTGCGCCACACCCACGCCACCCTGCAGCTCGCCGACGGCGTGCCGGTGAAGGTGGTCTCCGAGCGCCTCGGTCATGCCAGCGCCACGATCACGCTCACCGTCCACCAGCACGTGCACCCCGGCATGGGCCGCCAGGCCGCCGAGCGGTTCGCCGCGCTGCTCGACGGCGGATCCAGCGCGCGGAGTATCACGGGGGTGTCAAGCCTCTCCAGGCCCGCAAAAGAAAGCACCCCGGCGTCCTGACCTGCAGGAACACCGGGGCGATGCTGTGTCCGAGGGGGACTTGGGCACTGCGAAGTGGGAGCCGTCCCACCAGCGGCCGCCCCGGCGGGGGAGGGGCGCGGTGTGCGTGGCTTCGTGGACATGGTCGGAACGTAGCGCGCAGGTCGGACAAGATCACACACGTTCGGTCTCTGCGGCGTCCTCTTCTGCGACGAGCCGCATGAGTTGCCTTCGACGTTCCCTCGGCCAGCGTCAGTGGGCCGAGGCTGCGCTGTCCGGTGGTGGCGCCTTCGTAGCTGACGTTGCTGTCTCAGACTCAGGCGCCAGGCCGCCCGCCTCCTGCAGTAGAGCGGCAGCCTCGGCGTGATGGCCGAGCGCACTGAGGGTCGCGTCGTCCCGCGGGAGACGCCTTCCTGGCCGACCGGTCCGCGGGCGGTCGCGGGGAAGACCCCCGGGGGCCGGCGCGATGCACGGGTCGTCCAGCGTTGTGGGGTGACCGTGGGCGGCGGTCGGCCCGGCGGAGTGGGCCCCCTACTGCGGGCAGTGGTACCGCCGCGGCCGCAGTCGGTCGGGGCCGGATGGCGGCGACCCCCGGCGGGACGGTGCGTGATGACGTCCGCCCCGGAGGGCAACGGCTGATTGCCGGTCTCGGCGGGCCGCGGACGGTGTGCGGCGGAGACGGGGGACGGCAGCAGTCTGTGACATGACGCAGAAGATCGGGCGGACCTGTCACAGCCCGATGGGGCATCTCGTCTTCGAGCGCACCAACATCGCCACACGACGGGAGAACAGAGATGAAGGTCTTCGTTGCCGGCGCCGCCGGCGCCATCGGTATCCGTCTGATCCCGCAGCTCGTTGCGAACGGACACCAGGTCGTCGCGACGACGCGCAGCGAGCGGAAGTTCGCCATGCTGCGCGCCCTCGGCGCCGAGCCGGTGGCGCTCGACGGTCTCGACGCGGCGGCGGTCGGCGAGGCGGTCTCGCTGGCGAGCCCGGACGTGATCGTGCACCAGATGTCGGCGCTGGCAGGCGGCGCCAACCTCAAGAAGTTCGACAAGTGGTTCCACACCACCAACGCGCTGCGGACCGAGGGCACCCGGCACCTGCTCGCCGCCGCCGAGGCGGCCGGCGTGAAGAAGCTCGTCGCGCAGAGCTACACCGGCTGGACCAACATCCGCGAAGGCGGCCCCGTAAAGACCGAGGCCGAACCTCTCGACCCACACCCCGCTAAGTGGCAGCGTGAAAGCATCGACGCTATCGCGTACCTCGAGCGCACCGTGACGGCGGCCCCCCTGGAGGGCATCGTGCTCCGCTACGGCAACTTCTACGGACCCGGCGCCTCAGACGAGCTGGTCGACCTGATCAAGCACCGCAAGATGCCGATGATCGGCGACGGCGCCGGCGTCTGGACGTGGATCCACCTCGACGACGCAGCCGCAGCCACCGTCGCGGCGGTCGAGCACGGACACGCGGGCATCTACAACATCGTCGACGACGAGCCGGCGACCGTGGCGGAGTGGCTGCCGTACCTGGCGGAGTCCGTCGGCGCCAAGCAGCCCATGCGGGTGCCGACCTGGCTCGGGCGGATGGCCGCCGGGGAGACCACCGTGCAGTGGATGACGCAGGCGCGCGGCGCCTCGAACGCCAAGGCGAAGCGGGAGCTCGACTGGAACCCGACATGGGCCACCTGGCGGACCGGGTTCCGGCACGGACTGCACGAGGTACCGAAGGCCGCGGCGTGAGCACCTCGACGGAAACGGCGTTCCGCGAGCTACGCCCGTTGATGTTCTCGATCTCCTACCGGATGCTCAGCAGCGCGGGCGACGCCGAGGACGTCGTACAGGAGGCGTTCATCCGCTACCAGCACGCACTCGAGGACGGCGCCGTCATCGAGTCGCCGCAGGCGTACCTCTCGGCCGTCGTCACGCGGCTCTCGATCGATCGGCTGCGCTCGGCCGTCGTGCGACGAGAGACCTATGTCGGCGAGTGGCTGCCCGAGCCGCTGCTCACCGATGTCTCCCACGACCCGGCGGCGCAAGCGGAGCTCTCCGACTCGGTGTCGATGGCGTTCCTGCTCGTCCTCGAACGGCTGAACCCGGTCGAGCGTGCGGTGTTCCTGCTGCACGACGTGTTCAACTACGGGTACGACGAGATCGCATCCATCGTCGAGAAGGAGGAGGCGAACTGCCGCCAGCTCGCCAGCCGCGCGCGACGTCACGTACAGGCCGAGCGGCCGCGGTTCGAGACCACGCCCGAGCAGCGCGACGACCTCGCCGACAAGTTCTTCGCCGCGTTCACCGACGGCGATCTCGACGGCCTGGTCTCCCTGCTGGCCGCCGACGCGAGGACGTACGGCGACGGCGGCGGCAAGGCTCCGCAGTGGGCGGTCCCGATCGTGGGCGCCGAGAAGGTCGCGCGATTGTTCCTGGCGATGAGCAAGCAGTTGCTCAGGCACGAGCTGGCGGTCGAGCGGCACGAGGTCAACGGCCAGCCGGGCGCAGTCGTCCGAACCCGGGCCGGCGAGCTGATCAACGTGTTCGCCCTCGACATCGCCGACGGCAAGGTGCAGGCCGTCCGGTCAGTGATCAACCCCGACAAGCTGCGGCACCTCGGTCCCGTCGCCGACGTCTGGGCGTTGGGGCGACAGCCGCGTGACTGAGCTGGCCAGTGGATACCGATGCCCGATCCGGCTCAAGCAAGCTCGACGGCCGTCTATCGAGAGCTCCTCCAGCGCGGAATGAACCGCCGAACCGCCGAACCGCCGGGCGCCGTGCCGGGAAGCTGCGGTCGCGGGTTGGTGGGCCAGGCCGGCGACGCCGGTGACGGGGGAGCGGTGGGGGTGTCGACTGGAGCGGCCGGGACGGCGGCGGGGATCCGGGGCGGCGCCGGCTGCGCAGAGCGGGCGCGGGCCAGCGGCGGAGCCGGGGCGGTGCGGGGAGGCATGGTCGCACCGGTCCGGTCAGACCCCGCGGCGGCAATCACCACCAAAGCACCGCCACCGACGGCGGCTGCCAGCGCCGCGCGCGCGTCGGTCGTACGGAGCGGGGTGAGGGAGAGCGCCTCGTCAGGAGGAGTCGCAGCTGCGGCGTGCGTGGCCGAGGCGGCCGGGGACCTGTGCGTGACCGGTCCATCGTGATGGGACGGATCCCACTGCAGAGTGTCCGAGGGGGGACTTGAACCCCCACGCCCGATAAAGGGCACTAGCACCTCAAGCTAGCGCGTCTGCCATTCCGCCACCCGGACGAGTGCGAGTCAGAGACTACCGGACGGGCCGACGGCGATCACGCACCCCCCGCGCGTCCGGCGGGGGCCACGGCGACCCGTCCGCGGCCGGCCCGCTTGGCCGCGTAGAGCGCGCCGTCGGCGGCCGAGTAGAGGGCGGCCAGGTCGGCCGAACCCCCTGGCAGGTGCGCCACACCCAGGCTGATCGACAGGCCGAGCAGGGTGCCGTCGGACAGGGGCAGCGGCGCGGCGCGGACGGCGTCCCCGAGCTCCTCGGCGCGGCGGGCGGCGACGTCGGGGCCGCACCCGGGCAGCAGCACGGCCAGCTCGTCGCCGCCGAGCCGGGAGAGGACGGCGTCGTCGCCGCGCACCTGGTCGCGCAGGATCCGCGCCAGGTGGACCAGCACCTCGTCGCCCACCGGGTGGCCGTGCGAGTCGTTGATCGTCTTGAACGAGTCGACGTCGATGAGGACCAGCGCGGTGCCCGCCGGCGCCCGCCCGGTCACGGTCGCGCTGAGCGCCTCGTCGAAGACGCGGCGGTTGACCAGGCCGGTCAGCGCGTCCACCCGCGCCTGGTCGCGCAGCGCGGTCACCAGCTGGTCCTGCAGCCGGTTGGCGCGGGTGAGCATCACCGCCATCACGACCAGGACGGCGCCGACGAAGGCCGCGTCGGTCAGCGCCGGCACCGCAGGCTGCAGGAGCAGCAGCGTCGTCGTGTCGCCCGCCACGGCCAGCCCGGTCACCGCCGCCACGGCCGCGGGCCGCAGGTGCGAGGCCGCCCAGAGCACGGGGAAGCAGAGGAACGCCTGGGCGGCGGCCGAGGAGTCCTCGGTGAGCAGGTTCAGGAGGCAGGCGAGGAGCACCCCGCCCACGGCGATGGCCGTGCACAGGCCCATCCGGTCCAGCCGCTCGGCGGGCACCAGCCGGCAGGCGGCGGCCGCGCCGGCCAGCACCGCCACGCCCACCCACGAGGCGACGTGGCCGGCCGACCCGGCGGGGAGGTCCTCGACCGCGGTGAAGACGGCGACCACGGCGGCCACGACGCCCAGGATGAGCGCGGCGCTGTGCGCGGCGGCCCGGGGGTCGCGGGCCCTCAGCGCGCTGGACGTCCTCACGGTCGGGACATCGGCGCCGACCCGACTCCGGTGGAGCGCCGACTCACCCCTCGGGGGGACGCGCCCGGGCGGTGGCACGATCGGCGGCATGTCCGAGCCGACGCCCGCGCCCCTCGCCCGCGCCCAGGACGAGGTCGCGGAGCTGCTGAGCGACCTCATCCGCATCGACACGACCAACACCGGGGACACCGCGACCGGCAAGGGGGAGCGCGCGGCGGCGGAGTGGGTCGCCGGCAAGCTCGACGAGGTCGGCATCGGCAGCGTAGTGCACGAGTCGGAGCGGGGGAGGGCCAGCCTGGTCGCCCGCATCCCGGGCGCCGACCGCACCCGGCCCGCGCTGCTGGTGCACGGCCACCTGGACGTCGTCCCCGCTGACCCCGCCGAGTGGAGCGTCCACCCGTTCTCCGGCGAGGAGCGCGACGGCTACGTCTGGGGCCGCGGCGCGGTCGACATGAAGGACATGGACGCGATGGTCCTGGCGCTGGTCCGCGACTGGGCGCGCACGGGCACGAGGCCCCCGCGGGACGTCGTCCTCGCCTTCGTGGCCGACGAGGAGGCCGGCGGCCGGCTCGGCGCCCGCTTCCTCGTGGACGAGCACCCGGACCTGTTCGAGGGCTGCACCGAGGCGATCAGCGAGGTCGGCGGCTTCTCCATCACCGTCCGCGACGACCTGCGCCTCTACCTGGTGCAGACCGCGGAGAAGGGGCTGGCCTGGATGCGGCTGACCGCCGGGGGCCGGCCGGGCCACGGCTCCTTCGTCCACGACGACAACGCCGTCACCCGGCTGTGCCAGGCCGTCGCGCGGCTCGGCGCGCACCGCTTCCCGACGGTGCTCACCCCGCCCATGCGCCAGTTCCTCGCCGCGGTCGAGGACGCCTACGGCATCGAGATCGACCCCGACGAGCCCGAGCAGGCCCTCGCCCGCCTGGGCAGCATCAGCCGGATGATCGGCGCGGCGCTGCGCAACACGGTCAACCCGACGATGCTCGAGGCCGGCTACAAGGCCAACGTCATCCCCGGCACCGCCAGCGCCACCGTCGACGGGCGCTTCCTCTACGGCCAGGAGGAGGAGTTCGAGCGGCAGCTGGCCGGCCTGGTCGGCGAGGGCGTGCAGCGGGACTGGATCGTCCACGACCAGGCCGTGGAGACGACCTTCGACGGCCCGCTGGTCGAGCAGATGGCCGCCGCGCTCGTGGCGGAGGACGACGGCGCGCGGCCGGTGCCCTTCACGATGAGCGGCGGCACCGACGCCAAGAGCTTCGAGCGCCTGGGCATGCGCTGCTTCGGCTTCTCCCCGCTGCGGCTGCCCCCGGACCTGGACTTCGCCTCGCTGTTCCACGGCATCGACGAGCGGGTGCCGGTCGAGTCGCTGCGCTTCGGCGTCCGCGTGCTCGACCGCTTCCTGCGGGCCGCGTGACGGGATGCCGGCCGTGACCTCCCCGAGCCCCGTCGCCCTCGTCACCGGCGGCACCGGCGGCTTCGGCCGCGCCCTCGCCGTCCTTCTCCGCGACCGCGGGGTCACCGCTGTCCTCGCCGACCTCGACGGCGAGCGGGCGCGCGCCACCGCCGCCGACCTCGGCTGCCCGTTCGTGGCCCTCGACGTCACCGACCGCGCCGCCAACCGTGCGGTGGTCGAGCAGGTGGAGGCCGACCACGGCCGGCTGGACGCGGTGTTCCTCAACGCCGGCATCGCCGGGTTCGACTCCGACCAGCTGCTCGACGTCGACGGCTTCCTGCGGGTGCTCGACGTCGACCTGCTCGGGGTCGTGTACGGCACCTCGGCGGCGCTGCCGGCCCTGCAGCGCGCCGGGGGCGGCGCGATCGTGGTGACCGCGTCCCTGGCCGGGCTCTCGCCGATGGCCACCGACCCCGGCTACAGCGTGGCCAAGGGCGGGGCGGTCGCCTTCGTCCGGTCGATGGCGCCGCGCCTGGCCGCGGAGGGGATCCGGATCACCGCGGTCTGCCCCGGCTTCGCCGACACCGCGATCATCGACCCGATCCGCGCCGCGTTCGAGGAGGCCGGGTTCCCGGTGCTGCGGGCCGAGGAGGTCGCCGAGGCGATGCTGGCCGCCTGGACCTCCGGCGAGCCAGGTGCGGCCTACGTCGTCCAGCCCGGGATCGGCGCCGTCCCGTACGCGTTCAAGGGCGTGCCCAGCGCGCGGACGGCGACCGGCGAGACCGCCGCCGTCCCGCAGGCCCTGCGCCCGCCGACGATGCGCTGAGGCGGCTACTGCGCCGGGCCGGTCGGCCCGGTGCAGGCGAACAGG
The DNA here is from genome assembly GCF_048569675.1 of Geodermatophilus sp. CPCC 206100. NCBI lineage: Bacteria > Bacillati > Actinomycetota > Actinomycetes > Geodermatophilales > Geodermatophilaceae > Geodermatophilus > Geodermatophilus sp. CPCC 206100. The sequence goes on along the minus strand of NZ_JAQISV010000029.1, from coordinate 38,309 downwards.
AACGCCGGCGGCACGTTCCAGGGGGAGACGCTGCGCTGCACGGTGGCGAAGCGGCGGCGCAGCTCGCCCTGCATCAGCGGCGAGTACTGGATCACCAGGGTCACGCCCTGCGGCGCCATCGCCCGGGGCAGCACGTCGAGGATGCGGCGGCGCAGCCCCGGCTCCAGCGACGTGTACGGCAACGCGGACACCACGACGTCGGCCAGCGAGCCGTCCAGGTGCGCGTCGAGGAACTCGGCGGAGTCGCAGACGACGGTCAGCCGCGGGTCCGGGTGGCGCTCGGTCAGCAGCTTGGCCAGCTGCGGGTCGATCTCCAGGGAGACCAGGCGCGCGTCGGGTCCCAGGCGGGCGAGGATCTCGCCGGTCTGCGAGCCCGTCCCGGCGCCGAGCTCGACGACCAGCCGCGCCGTGGAGAGGTCGGCCAGGTCGAGCATGTCCCGCACGGCCCAGCGCGAGGTCGGCAGGATGGCGCCGACCTGGCGGGGATGGGCAACGAAGGCCCGCAGGAAGCGCAGCCGGTCGGAGAGCTGGGAGATCATCGAGGTCCTTCCCGGTCGCCGAGTGGGGACGACCGCCGGTCCGCACCCTGTCATGCCCGGGCCGGGGCGGCGAACCGGACCGGTTCGGGAACGCCGGCCGGCCCGGCGTCTGGCAGGGTCGCGGGCATGCGCGCATGGCGGGTCCACGAGCTCGGCGAACCCTCACAGGTCCTGAGCCTCGACGAGGTGGCGCGGCCCACGCCCGGCGAGGGGCAGCTGCTGGTGCGGGTCCGGGCGGCGGCCCTGAACTTCCCCGACATCCTCATGGCTCAGGGGCTGTACCAGGAGCGCCCACCGCTGCCCTACACGCCCGGCGTCGAGCTGTGCGGCGAGGTGGTGGGCACCGGCCAGCGGGTGCTCGGCGGGCCCTCCGGCGGCTCGGGCGCCTTCGCCGAGTACGCGCTCATGGACGCCGACGGCGCCTGGCCGGTCCCCGATGGGATGCCCGACGAGAAGGCCGCCGCGCTCTACCTGACCTACCAGACCGGCCACGTCGGGCTGCACCGGCGGGCCCGGCTGCAGCCGGGGGAGTGGCTGCTCGTGCACGCCGGGGCCGGGGGCGTCGGGTCGGCGGCCATCCAGCTGGGCAAGGCGGCGGGCGCCCGGGTGATCGCCACCGCCGGCGGCGCCCGCAAGGTCGAGGTGTGCCGGCAGCTGGGCGCCGACCACGTCGTCGACTACACCGCCGAGGACTTCGTGCCGGTCGTCAAGGAGATCACCGGCGGGCACGGCGCCGACGTCGTCTACGACCCGGTGGGCGGCGACGTCTTCGACCGCTCGCGCCGGTGCATCGCCTTCGAGGGGCGGCTGGTCGTCGTCGGCTTCACCAGCGGGCGCATCCCCGACGCGCCGGCCAACCACGCGCTGGTGAAGAACTACAGCGTCGTCGGCCTGCACTGGGGGCTCTACCGGACGAAGGAGCCCGCGCTCATCGGCACCGTCCACGCCGAGCTGACCCGCCTGGTCGAGAGCGGCCAGGTCGACCCGATGCTGGGCGAGGTCCTCCCGCTCGACCAGGCGCCGCAGGCACTGGCCCGCCTGGCCGACCGGGGCACTGTCGGGAAGATCGTGCTCGTCCCCTGAGGGGACGCGGCTACACGTGCGGCATGGGCAGGTAGGACAACCGCGCCCGCCGGCGCATGATGACCTTCCGCGTGCCGTCGGCGTGCAGCTGGAGCCGGGCGAGCTCCCAGCCCCCCGTGTCCGCCTGCAGGCTCAGCATGGTCGCCGCCGCGGACCGGGACGTGCCCGGTGGGATCCGCAGCGGCGCGAACTCGTACTCCCCGGTGACCGCCTCCATCCCGCCGATCGTGCCACCCCCGTTCCCTCCCGGCCACGCCCTCGTCACCTGGCCGGGTCTGCCGCCGTCCCCGCCGGACGGCAGGATGGGCAGCGACCCAGGACCCCGACGAGACGGAGGACGACGTGACGGACCCCGGCACCCGGCCCGACGCGACCGACGCCGACCTGGCCGAGCAGCAGGCCCCGGTCGACCCGCCGGAGGTGTCCCGCGCCGCCGACGCCACCCCGCCCGCCGCGGACGTGCCCGAGGCCGACGCCCTCGACCAGCAGCTGGTCGCCCGCCCGCGCGGGGTCGGTGGCGGGCCGTCGAGCCCGGTCGGTGACCGCGAGGCCGACGAGGCCGACGTCCTCGAGCAGGAGGCCGACGTCCCGGTGGAGGACGACGACGACCTGACCTGACGCCCTGAGTCAGCTCAGGGCAGCGGGCGCAGCAGCCGCTCGGTCGCCGTCCCGGCGTCGGCCGGCACCGGCTGCGGAGCGGTGAAGGGCACCTCCTGCTGGCACACCGTCCCCTCGCCCGGCAGCGTCACGGCGGCGAGATAGGCCTCGGTGGCCGCGTCGATGCAGCCGGAGTTCCCGCCGTAGGCGGTGTGCCCGTCGCCCTCCATCGTCAGCAGCCGGGCGTTGCCCAGGTCCGCGACGAGCTCCAGCGCGCCCGAGTAGGGGGTCGCCGGGTCGTAGGTCGTGCCGATGACCAGCGGCGTCGGCGACGAGGCGGGGACGTCGAAGGGCCCGGCGAAGGCGTCCTCGTCGTGGACCGGCCAGAGGGCGTAGTTGATCTCGGCGTAGCCGGTGTTGTACCAGAAGTGCGGGAACGAGGCCCACGACTCCGCGCCCCGGTCCAGGTAGACCCCGAGGTCGCCCTGGGGGTAGCGCTGCTCGGCGGCGCCGATGGTGAAGTAGCGGTCCCCGCCGGGGGAGAAGGTGCCGTCGGGCTGCCGGCCGTAGGTGTCGTCGACGACGGCACGGACCAGGGAGCCATCGCCCGCCGCGGCCTGGCTCAGCGCCTGGCCCAGCAGGCCCCACGCCTGCTTGGCGTACAGCAGTGAGCTCGTCGCGATCCGGATCTCGTCGCCCGACACCGGCCGCGGGTCGGGTGCGAAGCCGGTCGCGGGGATCGGGGCCGTCTCGGCCGCGGCCACCAGGCGGTCGTAGGCCAGGAACGGGTCGGTGCCGCCGAAGCCCGAGCAGGCGACCTGGTCGACCGCGCAGGCCTCGGTGAACCGGGCGAGGGCGAGCTCGAAGGCGGCCGTCTGCGTGGCGATGTGGCTGATCGGGTCGTTCACGTACTGGTCGGCGTCCAGCGCGCCGTCCAGCACCATCGAGCGGTACCGGTCGGGGAAGAGGCTGGCGTACGTGGCGCCGAGGAAGGTGCCGTAGGAGAAGCCGAGGTAGTCCAGCCGCTCGAGGCCGAGCCCGGCGCGCACCATGTCCATGTCGCGGGCGACGTTCGCGGTGGAGACGTGCGCGAGGATCTCGCCGTTGTTGGCCAGGCAGGCGTCGACGTAGCCCTGGGCCTTGGCGACGTAGGCGTCGACGTCGATGTCCAGCGGGGTGGGCACGGGGACCGAGTAGATGCCCTGGGTCTCCTGGTCGACGCGGCAGTCGATGGCCGGGGTGCTCTGGCCGGTGCCGCGGGCGTCGAAGCCGATGAGGTCGAAGCGGGCGCTCAGGCCCGGGAACAGCTGGTCGCCCACGGCCTGGAGGATCTCGTTGGTCGCGCCGCCCGGCCCGCCGAAGTTGAGGAACAGCGAGCCGACCCGGGTGGCCGGGTCGTCGGCGGGCACCCGGGAGACCGCGATCTGCACCCGCCCGGCCGCGGGGTCGTCGTAGTCCATGGGCAGGTCGGCCGTGGCGCACTCCACGCCGGCCGCGGTCCCCTCCGGGGTGGTCCCGCAGGGCGCCCAGGTGAGCGTCGGCGGGGGCTCGACCAGCTGCTCGGCGGCGGACTGCGCACCGGCCACCGAGGTCCCGGTGCCCAGGACCAGGACGGTGAGGGTGCTGACGACGGCGCTGCGACGACGGATGGTCACGAGGGCCCCCTGAGGACGAGCGGCGCCAGGCCGAGAGCGTCGCTGCGGTGCCGCACATGCAACACCCGGCGCGGAGCGGGGGCAACCGCGGGCGGACCGGTCCGTCTCCCATGGGACGGCCCGGTCGGTCTCAGCTGCCGTCGAGTCCCGTCAGGTCGACGTCGGCGGCCTCGCAGGGCGCCCGCAGCGCGGTGACCGGCGCCCAGCCCTCGCGCAGCAGCGCGACGTCGCTGTCGGGCGCGGGGTCCTCGCCGACCTCGCGGAAGGTCAGGGTGACGAACCCCTCGCCGACCTCCCCGGCCTCCGCCTGCACCGCCCCGACCGACGACAGCCGGGCCGGCCGCAGGCCGCGCAGCCGGTCCGGGGCGACGTCGGGCGCGTTGACGTTGAGGACCGCGGCGCCGGGGGAGTGCGCCAGCACCCAGCGCAGCGCCCGCCGGGCGACCTCCTCGGCGGTGTCCCAGTGCGTCGGGGCGAGGCCGGCCAGCGAGAGCGCCAGGCCGGGGACGCCGTGGGCCGCGGCGGTCAGCGCCGCCCCGACGGTGCCCGAGTGCAGCACCAGGTTGCCGGCGTTGGGGCCCCGGTTGATGCCGGAGAGCACCAGGTCCGGGCGCGGTCCGAACGCGTCGTGCACGCCGGCGAACACGATGAACGCCGGGGAGGCCTCCACGGCCAGCGCCCGCCGCGCGTCGACGCGGGGCAGCGTGCGCTCGTGCACCACCAGCCGGCCGTCGTCGCCCACCGCGGTCAGGGCGGCGCTGCTGCCGCTGTACTCCGTGGACGGGGCGGCGATCACCACCTCGCACCCGGCCTCGACCGCGACGCGGGCCAGCAGGTGCAGGCCGGGGCCGTCGATGCCGTCGTCGTTGGTCACGAGCACCCGCACGGTCGGTCCTCCTCGGCCTCGGGACGGTTGCGACCGGTCTGCCCCGGTCCGGCCGGTGACACACACGCGGACTTCCCGGGAGCGGACCGGTGTGGTTAGGCTTCCCTAACAACTGTGTCGCACCCTCTCGGAGGACGCATGACGACGATCCCCGGCCCCAGCCCGGCCGCTCCCCGCGTCCTCGGTGACCCTGCGGAGCGGGCCCGGACGGTGGCCTGCCGCACCGCCGCCGCCCTGTGCGTCCGCGGCCTGGCCCCGGGCCGCCCGCTGGCGCACGCCACCACCGCGGCGGGCCAGGTCCTCGTGCTCGTCCCGGCCGGTGGTGAGGTCGACGAGGCCCTGGCGCAGGAGGACGACCGCTCCGCCGTCCTCATGGTCAGCGACCGGTCGCCGGTGCCGCTGCGGGACTCGCTGCGCGCCCAGCTGTGGCTGTCCGGGTGGCTCACCCCGGTCCGCGCGGCCGACCAGCGGGCCGCGGCGCTGGCCTTCGCCGAGGTCCGGCCGGCCGGGGAGCTGCTCGGGGTGGGCAGCGAGGCCACCCTGCTGCGGCTCGACCTGGCCGAGGTGGTGCTGCGCGAGGGCACCCGCTGCGCGGAGGTCGCCCCGCCGGCCTTCGCCGCCGCCCGGCCCGACCCGCTGGCCGACGTGGAGGCCGGGATGCTGCACCACCTCGACCGCGACCACCCCGAGGTGCTCGCCCTGCTGCGCAGCCGCATCCCGGCCGGGGACCTCGGCCCGCGCGACGTCGTCCGCCCGCTGGGCATCGACCGGTACGGCTACCGGCTGCGCATCGAGCGGCCCACCGGCAGCCGGGACCTGCGCATCCCGTTCCCGCAGCCGCTCACCTGCCCCGGCCAGCTGCCGGCGGCCACCCGGCGGCTGCTCTGCGCGGCCCGCGCCGGCCTGACCCGCCGCGACTAGCGAGGGATAGGAGGCAACACCCACGTCGGGGTGCGTCTGACGCAGGTGTTGCCTCCTATGCCCCGGGGTCCTTGTCCTGGGCCAGCAGCTGCGCCAGGCGGGTGCGGCGCGGCCGGACGTCGACCTGGCTGACCGCGCGGGCCAGCGCCGCGCCGGACGCGTGCACGATCGACAGGTGCCGCTGCGCGCGGGTGAGCGCGGTGTAGACCAGCGGGCGCGACAGCATCCCCCCGGCCTCCGGCGGCAGGACGACGACCACGCCCGGCCACTCCGAGCCCTGCGCGCGGTGCACGGTGATCGCCCAGCCGTGCCGCAGGTCGCTCATCGCCGTGCCGCTCACCGTCACCGGCCCCGACGCGAAGTCGACGTCCAGCGTGCCGTCGCCGGTGCCGGTCACCACCCCGACCTCGCCGTTGGCGAACCCGATCGGCTCCAGGTCCAGGTGGTTGGCGGTGGCCACCACGCGGTCCCCGACGTCGAAGCCCCACACCGTCCCGTCGCCCGGGTTCAGCTTCTCCTTGAGCGCCTTGTTCAGCTCGATCGTGCCGGCCGGCCCGCGGTGCACCGGCGTCACCACCTGCACCGTCGCCGGGTCGATGCCCAGCGCCCGGGGGATCGAGTCGGTGACCAGCTGCACCACCCGCCGCGACGCCTCGGCGCTCCCGGTGGCGGGCACGACCACGACCTCGCGGTCGGGGGAGTCCACCGGCGGCAGCTGCCCGCCCCGGACGGCGTTGGCCAGCCGCGCGATCGCCCCACCCTCGGCCTGCCGGTAGAGCGTGGTCAGCTCGGTGACCGGGACGCCGCCGGAGTCGATGAGGTCCCCGAGCACGTGCCCGGGGCCGATCGAGGGCAGCTGCGCGGGGTCGCCGACCAGCAGCAGGTGGGTGCCGTCCGGGCAGGCCTCCAGCAGCGCGGCGGTCAGCTCGACGTCGAGCATGGAGGCCTCGTCGACCACGACGACGTCGGCGTCCAGCGGCCACTCCTCGTTGCGGGCGAAGCCGCCGGTGGTGCCCTGGGCGCCGAGCAGCCGGTGCACGGTGACCGCGGGGTGGTCGGTGAGCTCCTCCAGCCGCTTGGCCGCCCGCCCGGTGGGCGCGGCCAGCGCCACCTCGCTGCCCTTGGACCGCAGCAGCGCCACGACGGCCGCCACGGTGCGGCTCTTGCCCGTGCCCGGGCCGCCGGTGAGCAGCGAGACCCCGGCGCCGAGCACCTGGGCCACGGCCTGCTTCTGGGCGTCGTCCAGGCCCTTGGCCACCGACCGGACGGCGGCGGGGTCGGCGATCCGCTCGGCGGTGGCCATCAGCCGGGCCACGTTCTCCGCGACCGCCTCCTCGGCCATGCCGTAGCGGGCCAGCGACAGCGTCCGCAGCGCCGGGTCGGGCTCGGGCAGCTCGTCGAGGTCCCCGTCGTCCTCGGGCTCGACGAACGGCGGCTCGTGCTCCAGCACCTCGCCGGACTCGACGGCCGCGACGATCGCCGCGGCGGGGTCGGCGACCTGCTCGGCCCGCAGGGCGGCGACGACCAGGTCGGCCGGCAGCACGGTGTGCCCGTCGCGGGTCGCCGTCCGCAAGGTGAGGGCCACGATCGCCCGGCCGCGGCGGCTGTCCTGCCGGTCGGCCCCGGGCAGGACGGCGATCGCCAGGCGGTCGGCGTCGCCCAGCGTCACCCCCGTCAGGCCCAGCAGCGCCCAGGGGTCGTCGCGCAGCCGGCGGGCGGCGTCGGGGCCCAGCGCGTCCGCGGCGGTGGCGGCCAGCTTCGCCTCGAGCCCGGCGCCGACCAGCAGCGCCACCACGTCGTAGGTGGGCTGGGCGGCCAGGAAGCTGGAGAACAGCCGCTCGGCGCGCTGCCGGCCGACCCGGGGCAGCTTCTGCAGCCGGTCGGCGGTGACGTCGTCGGGGGAGGTGATGCCGGCCGCGGGCAGCTCGGCGGCGGCCCGCTTGCCCAGGCCCGGCCAGAGCCCGGCGGCGCAGAACGCCGCGAAGACGGGGTCGGGAGCGACGGTGGTCATCGGTCCGACCGGCGCTCGGGATAGCCGAAGTACGGGGCGGAGACGTCCTCGAGGGCGGTGCGGATCGCCGCCGGCAGCCGCACCGACTCCGCGTCCAGCGAGGCCTGCAGCTGCGCGGCGGTGCGGGCCCCGACCACCGGCGCGGTCACCCCCGGGCGGTCGCGCACCCAGGCCAGCGCCACGGCCAGCGGGGTGGTGCCCAGCCCCTCGGCGGCAGTGATGACCGCCTCGACGATCCGGTCGGAGGTCGGCGAGCGCAGCCCGTCGATGAACCCCTGCCACTGCGGGGAGGCGCCGCGGGACTCCGGAGGCGTGCTGTGCCGGTACTTGCCGGTGAGCAGGCCCCGGCCCAGCGGCGACCAGGCCAGCACGCCGAGGCCCAGCGCCTCGGCGGCCGGCACGACCTCGCGCTCCACGCCGCGCTGCAGCAGCGAGTACTCGACCTGCGTGCTGACCACCGGCGTCCGCCCCGGCCAGGCCCGCTGCCAGGTCGCGGCCTGCGCGGTCTGCCAGCCGGTGAAGTTGCTCACCCCGACGTAGCGGACCCGCCCCGAGGACACCGCGGTGTCGCAGGCGGCGAGGGTCTCCTCGAACGGGGTGGTCTCGTCCCAGGCGTGCAGCTGCCACACGTCGACGTGGTCGAGGCCCAGCCGCTCCAGGGAGGCGTCCAGCGCGGCGAGCAGGTGCCCGCGCGAGCCGCCCCGGCCCATCGGCCCGGGCCCCGTCCGGCCCACGGCCTTGGTCGCCACCAGGACGTCGGAGCGGGGGACGACGTCGCTGAGCAGCCGGCCCAGGGTGCGCTCGCTCTCCCCGCCGCAGTAGACGTCGGCGGTGTCGACCAGGGTGCCCCCGGCGTCGACGAAGGCCGTCAGCTGCATGGCGGCCTCGTCCTCGTCGGTGTCCCGGCCCCAGGTCATGGTGCCCAGCGCCAGGCGGGAGACGACCAGGCCGCTGCGCCCGAGCGCGCGTTGTTCCACGGGAGGCCAACCTACCGGCGAGGGGTGCCCGGGGCCGGGGAGCACGGGCCGTCGGGGGACGGCGCGCCGGGCTGTGGACGCGCCCGCCCGGAGCGGCGTCCGGGCCCCGCGGGGGTCCCCGCCTAGGCTGGCCTCCCGTGCTCTCCGGACCTCCCGCCACCCGCCCGGCCGACCAGGGCGGAGCCGCCCGATGAGCTGGATCGAGGCGGTCGTCCTGGGCCTCGTCCAGGGCCTGACCGAGTTCCTGCCGATCTCCTCCAGCGCGCACCTGCGCGTGGTGGGGGAGGCGTTCGGCTGGGGTGACCCGGGCGCGGCGTTCACCGCCATCACCCAGATCGGCACCGAGGCCGCGGTGCTCCTCTACTTCCGCCGGGACATCGGCCGGATCATCCGCGCCTGGGCGCTCTCGTTCGGCGACCGGCGGATGCGCCGGGACCCCGACGCCCGCATGGGCTGGCTGATCATCGTCGGCAGCGTGCCGATCGTCGTCCTCGGGCTGCTGTTCCAGGACGACATCGAGACCACCTTCCGCAGCCTCTGGATCGTCGCGACGGCGCTCATCGCCTTCTCGCTGATCCTGTTCTGGGCCGACCGGGTGGGCGCCAAGGTGCGGGAGCTCGACCGGCTCACCGTCGGGCACGGCATCGCGTTCGGGTTCGCCCAGGCGATGGCGCTGGTGCCCGGGGTGTCGCGGTCCGGCGGCACGATCACCGCCGGGCTGTTCCTCGGCTACTCGCGGGCGGCGGCGGCCCGCTACTCGTTCCTGCTCGCCGTCCCCGCGGTGCTCGGGTCGGGGTTCTTCCAGGCCTACGAGGCGCTCACCGGCGACGTGGCCGGCGAGACCGTGGACTGGGGCCCGACGATCCTGGCCACGGTGCTGGCCTTCGGCGTGGGCCTCACCGTGATCGCCTGGCTGCTCCGCTACCTGGACCGCGGCAGCTTCACCCCGTTCGTCGTCTACCGGGTGGTCCTGGGCGGCCTGCTGCTGGTCCTGCTGGGCACCGGGGTCCTCGCGGCCCAGTGACCCGGGCGGGCTCAGCCCACCCGGTCGGCGTGCCCGGCGATGGCCGCGGCGATCTCCGCGGCGTCGAGGTCGGGCACGGTGTGGTGGGTGGCGCCCGCCATCTCGACCACCCGGACCGAGGGCAGCAGCGCCCGGGCGGAACGGGCGACGCGGCCGGGGTCGTGCGCGCGGCTGCGCCCGGCGACGACGACGAGCGTGGGCACCCGCAGCCCGGCCAGGCCCGCCCGTGAGGGACGGCGGGTGCGGACGAGCCGACCCCGGGGGAACGCGGTCGCGCCCGCGACGTAGAGGTCGAGCCAGTCCGGGTCCACCGGGCGTCCTCCCGTCTCCCACGCGAGGAAGCGCCGCACCCGGGCCGGCGTCGGCCGGACCAGCACCGGCACGGCGTGCATCAGGTACCGCGGGCTGAAGCCGGCGAAGCAGGCGGTCGGGTCCAGCAGCACGAGGGACGACACCGGACAGCTGCCGGCCAGGGCGGCGGTGAGGGCCAGGTGCGCACCCGCGGAGTGGCCGACCAGGTGCACCGGCCCGGTCCCGAGGGCGGCCAGCAGCTCGGTCAGCCACGCCGTCAGGTCGGCCGTCGCCCGGATCGGGCGGGCGACCGCACTGCGGCCGGGGTCACCCGGCTGATCGGGAGCGAGGACGCGGAACCGCCCGGCGAGCGCACCGGCGACCCCGGACCACACCGTCGCGGTGGCGCCGCCGCCGTGCAGCAGGACCACCGGGTCGGCTCCGGCCGGCCCGGCGACGAGCACGTGTGTCCGTCCCCAGGAGGTGGGGACGTCGACGGCGGAGGACCCGCGCGGCCAGCGGGCGGCCGCCACGTCGTAGCGCTCGGCGAAGGTCACGCCGACAGACAACTAGATGGTCTAGCTGTCAGGCAACCCAGCTACAGTGGGTCGTGCCCCCCGACCGCCGGCAGGCGCCGCCGACCGTGCACCGCCTCCGAGCGCTCACGCTGCTGCTCGACGACGCCGCCGCGGCCTTCGCCGCCGGCACCGGACTCGGCGGAACCGACCTCCGAGCGCTCATCTGCCTGCTCGACGCGGAACGAGCCGGACAGGCGGCGAGCCCCACGTGGCTCGCCGCCCAGCTGGGCGTGACCACCGCGTCGGTCACCACCCTGCTGGACCGGCTGCAGCGGGCCGGCCACGTCCGCCGGGTACCGCGGACCGACGACCGGCGACGGCTCGACCTGGTCGTCCAGGACTCGGCCAAGGACCTCGGCTGGGCCTTCTTCGGCCCGCTCGTCCAGGCGACCTCCGACGTCCTGGCGCGGCGGACCCCGGAGGAGCGCGCCGTCATCGACGGCTTCCTCGACGACATGCTGGCCGCGGTCGGCCGGCCGGCGCCCACGGCCGAACGATGAGCCGCACCGGCCCGGCCACCTAAGGTCGGCGGTCGTGACCACCGTTCTCCTCCTGCGGCACGGCCGGACGACGGCCAACGCCGGCGGGATCCTCGCCGGCTGGACCCCGGGCGTGCAGCTCGACGAGACCGGCGAGGCGCAGGCGCGGGCGGTGGGGGAGCGGCTGGCGCCGGTGCCCCTCGCCGCGGTGGTGAGCAGCCCGCTGGAGCGCTGCCGGCAGACCGCCGCCGCCGTCGTCACCGGCCGCGACCTCGAGCTGCGGACCGACGACCGGCTCGGCGAGGCCCGCTACGGCGACTGGACCGGCCGCCCGCTCAAGGAGCTGGTCAAGGAACCGCTGTGGAAGGTCGTGCAGGCCCACCCCTCGGCCGCGGTCTTCCCCGGCGACGAGGGGGAGGGGCTGGCCCACACCCAGGCCCGCGCGGTCGCCGCCGTCCGGGCGTGGAACGCCACCCTCGGCCCGGACGCCGTCTGGCTGGCGTGCAGCCACGGCGACGTCATCAAGGCCGTCCTGGCCGACGCTCTCGGCCTCCACCTGGACCAGTTCCAGCGGATCGTCGTCGACCCCGCCTCCGTGTCCGTGGTCACCTACACCGAGACCCGGCCGTTCGTGGTGCGCATGAACGACACCGGCGGGGACGTCTCCGCGCTGGTCCCGCCGCCCAGGAAGGGGCGGCGCCGGAAGAAGGCCGACTCCGACGCCGTGGTGGGCGGCGGCGCCGGCGCGAGCGTCTGACCTCCGCGTCTCGGCGCGCCCCCCGACCCCGCCCGCGTAACCTGGGCGTCGTGCCGCGCCAGGTCCACCTCTTCGAACGTCCGTCCCGGTTCGTCGCCGGCACGGTCGGCCAGCCCGGCGACCGCACCTTCTACCTCCAGGCTGCCGACGCCGCCGGCCGCGTGGTCAGCGTCGCGCTGGAGAAGACCCAGGTGCAGGTGCTCGCCGACCGGATGAACGAGCTCCTCGACGAGGTCGCCAGCCGGCCGGGCACCGTCGTCCCGCCCGACGCGGAGGTCGACGACCTCGAGCCGCTCGCCGCGCCGGTCGACGAGGAGTTCCGGGTCGCCGCGATGGGCCTGGCGTGGGACGGCGAGTCGCAGGCCGTCGTGGTGGAGGCCGTGGCCGCCGGCGAGGAGCCGGTCGACGAGGACGCCATCCTCTCCGACAGCGACGAGGGGCCCGACGCGCTGCGGGTCACCATCACTCCCGCCGCCGCCCGGGCCTTCGTCGTCCGGGCCCGGCGCGTGGTGGCCGCGGGGCGCCCGGCGTGCCCGCTGTGCTCCCTGCCGCTGGACCCCAGCGGGCACGTCTGCCCGCGGCAGAACGGATACCGCCGCTGAGCCGGCGGAGCCGGGGCCGGACGGGGCCGCCCCGATGACCGAGCGCCCGGCCGAACCGGCGTCGGACCTGCGCGCGCCGGACGGCGACGACGAGGCCCGCACCCTGCTGCTCGACGGCGAGATCGACCTCGAGGGCCGGATGCTGGACGCCAGCAACGTCACCCTGGTCGGCACCATCCGCACCGGCGAGCTCGAGGCCGAGTGCGTCTACAAGCCGGTCGCCGGGGAGCGTCCCCTCTGGGACTTCCCCGACGGCACCCTCGCCGGCCGGGAGGTGGCCGCCGCCCTCGTCTCCGAGGCCACCGGGTGGCGGATCGTGCCGCCCACCGTGCTCCGCGACGGGCCGTTCGGGCCCGGGATGGTGCAGCTGTGGATCGACGGCGACCCCGCCGTCGACCTGGCCGCCTTCGTCCGCTCCGACCGCCCGGGGCTGCGCCGCATGGCCGTCTTCGACGCCGTGGTGAACAACGCCGACCGCAAGGGCGGGCACATCATCCCGACCGCAGACGGGCACGTGTACGGCGTCGACCACGGCATCTGCTTCTCCGTCGACCCCAAGCTGCGCACCCTGCTGTGGCGCTGGGCCGGCCAGCCGCTGCCGGCCGAGGCGGTCGAGGTGCTGGAGCGGCTGTCGACCGGCCTGCTCGGCGACCTGGGGGAGCAGCTGCACGAGCACCTGACCCGCCGCGAGGTGCGCCGCACCCAGCAGCGGGTGGCCGAGCTGCTGCGCACCGGCCGGCACCCGCAGCCCAGCGGCGACTGGCCGGCGCTGCCCTGGCCCCCCTTCTAGAAGGACCCCGTCCTCCCCACCCTTCGCAAGCTCAGGGCGGGCCCCTGGACAGGGCCGAAACGATGAGCGGATGCCGCACCGTTCACGCCTGGCGATCCTGCTGCTCGACCTGCCCCCGGAGGTCCACGACGCCGGGCGGGACTTCTGGTCGGCGGCCACCGGGCACCGGGCCGAGCCCGATCCGGCCGACGCCGACTGGTCCTCGCTCGGCTCCTTCGCCGACGGCGTCCACCTGGAGGTCCAGCGCACCGGCAGCGGCACGCCGCCGCGCTGGCACGTCGACGTGGAGACCGACGACGTCGTCGCCGAGGTGGCCCGGCTGGAGGCGCTCGGCGCCCGCCGGTGGGCCGACATGGGCGGCTTCTGGCAGATGCGCGACCCGGCCGGGCTGGTCTTCTGCGTGGTCGGCGTGCAGACCGGCGAGGAGTTCGACCGCCACGCCACCACCTGGCCCTGAGCCGGCTACCGCAGTTCCACGAGTTCGATCATGGCGGCGGCCTGCAGCCCGTCGCCGTCCACGGTGAGCACCTCGAGCGGCACGCGACGCCAGGCGGCCAGCAGCAGGTCCCCGGCGGTCCCGGTCAGCGCCGCGATGGGGAAGGGGCGGCTGCCGGGGAACAGGGTGCGCTCGGCGTCGGCGTCCACGGCGTGGAAGACCACCGGGTGCGCGGTCTCCGGCGGCCCGTCGGGGAAGACGCCGGGGACCACCACCTCCAGCCACTCGTCGAGCCCGTCCAGCCCGACCGCCGCCGGGATGGGCCGGACGTCGCCGCGCACCTGCTCGACGTCCACGGTGTGCACCACGGCCTCGTGGGTCTGGCGGCGCAGCACGAACCCGACGTCCTGCCGGGGCGCCCAGGTCCAGACCCGCTCGGCGGGGTCGGCGCCGGCCAGCACGGTCTCCAGCTCGGCCGACTGCGCCAGGCCGTAACCGAGCAGCTCGTCGTCCGGGTGCCGCGCCGGCTCCACGTAGGTGCTCGGGTCGGCGGCGCGGGTGCGCACCACCCACGTCCAGAAGTGCTGCACCGCGGCCAGGTGCCAGACCAGGTCCGCCAGCGTCCACCCGGGGCAGCCGGGCACCCGCGCCCGCCAGCCGTGCGCCAGGACGCCCTCCGCGGCGGCGTCGGCGAACCGGGTGTTGGTCCGCTGCAGGACCGGCAGGTACTCGTCGAGCTCCACGGTTCCTCCGTTCACGGTCCGGGTGCACCGCCAGGATGAGGGCCGACCGGGCCCGCCGGTAGCCGCCTCTAGGCTCGTGGCGTGCTCGCCTGGCCCGCTCCGCTCCTGCCGACCCTCCCGGGCACCGGTCCCGTGCTCAAGCTGCACGACACCGCCCGCGGCGAGGTCGTCGCCACCCACCCCGACCGCACCGCACGGATGTACGTCTGCGGCATCACGCCCTACGACGCCACGCACCTCGGCCACGCCGCCACCTACCTGGCCTTCGACCTGGTGAACCGGGTGTGGCGGGACGCCGGGCACGCGGTGCACTACGTGCAGAACGTCACCGACATCGACGACCCCCTGCTGGAGCGCGCCACGCGCGACGGCGAGGACTGGATCGTCCTCGCGATGCGGGAGACGGCGCTGTTCCGCGAGGACATGACCGCCCTGCGGGTGCTCCCGCCCGACGACTACGTCGGCGCGGTCGAGTCGATCCCGCGGATCGTCGCCCACATCGAGTCGCTGCTGGACGAGGGCCTGGCCTACGTCCTCGACGACGGCACCGGCGACGTCTACCACGACGTGGCGCAGGCCCCCGGCTTCGGCACCGAGTCCGGCTACGACGAGGCGATGATGCTGGGCTTCTTCGCCGAGCGCGGCGGGGACCCCGACCGGGCGGGCAAGCGCAACCGGCTGGACCCGATGCTGTGGCGCGGCGAGCGCCCCGGGGAGCCCTCCTGGCCCGGGCCGCGTGGCGTCGCCGGCCGGCCGGGGTGGCACATCGAGTGCGCCACGATCGCCCTGGAGACGATCGGCATGGGCTTCGACGTCCAGGGCGGCGGCAGCGACCTGGTCTTCCCGCACCACGAGTTCTCCGCCGTCCACGCCGAGGCCCTGACGGCCACCAAGCCCTTCGCGCGGGCCTACGTGCACGCGGCGATGATCGGCCTGGACGGCGCCAAGATGAGCAAGAGCAAGGGCAACCTCGTGTTCGTCTCCCGGCTGCGCGGCGACGGCGTCGACCCGATGGCGATCCGCCTGGCCCTGCTGTCCGGGCACTACCGCACCGACCGGTTCTGGACCCCCGACCTCCTCGACACCGCCCGCGCCCGCCTGGCCACCTGGCGGCGGGCGGTCGCGCTGCCCGCCGGCGCCCCGGCCGCGCCGGTGCTGCAGGGGCTGCGCGAGCGACTCTCCGACGACCTGGACAGCCCCGGGGCCATCGCGGTCGTCGACGCCTGGGCCGCGGCCACCCTCGCGGCCGGTCCGGACGACGACCGGGAGGACGGCGCGCCGACCATCGTGTGCGACGCGGTCGACGCGCTGCTCGGCGTGGCGCTGGCCGACTGCTGATGCCGAGCAGCCCGTTCCGGCTGGTCGACCGGGCCGCGCGGGAGGCCGCCGAGGAGGACCTCGCCCCGGCGGCCACCCGTGCGGTGGCCACCCGCGGGCGGGCGGCGCCCGAGCCGGAGGACCCGCTGCGCACCGCCTTCGAGCGGGACCGCGACCGGATCCTGCACGCCAAGGCCTTCCGCCGGCTCAAGCACAAGACGCAGGTCTTCCTCAACCCCGACGGCGACCACTTCGTCACCCGCCTGACCCACACCCTGCAGGTCACCCAGGTCGCCCGGTCCCTGGCCCGCGCCCTCGGCCTCAACGAGACCCTCGCCGAGGCGATCGCCCTGGGCCACGACCTCGGCCACTCGCCGTTCGGGCACATCGGCGAGGACGCGCTGGAGCCCTACGTCCCCGGCGGCTGGCACCATGCCGCGCAGGGGGTGCGGATCGTCGAGGTCCTGGAGCGGCTGAACCTCACCTGGGAGGTGCGCGACGGCATCCGGGCGCACAGCTGGAAGATCAACCCGCCGCCGGAGACCCGCGAGGCCGAGTGCGTGCGCTACGCCGACCGCATCGGCTACCTCTCCCACGACGCGCTGGACGCCGTCCGGGCGGGGGTGCTGCGGGTCGAGGACCTGCCTGCCCGCGCCCGCGCCGTCTTCGGGGCGCCCGGCAGCGAGATGGTCGGCGCGATGATCGACGCCGTGGTCGAGGGGTCGCTGTCGGCCGGCAACGCCGCCGGGGCGGTGGTCATGGCGCCCGGGCCGCTGGAGGCCATGCACGAGCTGCGCGCGTTCATGTTCCAGCGGGTCTACGCGTCGGAGACCGCGGCCGGGCAGAAGCAGCTGGCGATCGACGTCACCCGCCGGCTGGCCGACCACCACCTGGCCCACCCCGAGCTCATCCCGGCGTCCTACCGGGACACCGAGGCCGATCCGGTCACCCAGGTCGTCGACTACGTGTCGGGGATGACCGACCGGTTCGCCCTGACCATGCACGACCGGCTCTTCGACGCCGACGCGACGGCGCAGATGCGCCCGCTGCTGCAGCTGAGCTGAACCGGGCAGCCCCGGCGCACGCCGACCCGCCGTCTCGTCGTACGACCGTTATCCCCAACACGGCCGCGCCGGGAGGCGCGCGGCCGGGCGCGCAGGGTCGGGGGAAGGCACCGACGACCAGCGACACCCGGCCCGCGCCCCCGGCTCCTTCAGTTGGGAGAAGAGCCCCGTCGGCGCAGGTAGCGCTCGAACTCCCGGGCGATGGAGTCGCCGTTGGCGTTGGAGAGGTCGAACTCGGTGGCCCGCTCCTCCAGCGACCGCACGTACTCGACGACCTCGGCGTCCTCGTTGGCCATCTCGTCGACGGTCTTCACCCACTCCTCGGCCTGCTGGGGGAGGACGCCCAGCGGCACGGCGAGCTCGAGGACCTCCTCGACCCGCTGCAGCAGCGCCACCGTGGCCCGCGGGGACGGCGGCTGGGAGACGTAGTGGGGGACCGCGGCCCAGAAGCTGATCGCCGGCAGGCCGGCCTGCACGCAGGCGTCCTGGAAGACGCCGAGGATCCCGGTCGGCCCCTCGTAGCGGGAGGTCTCCAGCCCCCAGCGCTCGGCGGACTCCGCGTCGTAGGCCGACCCGGTCACCGGCGTGGGTCGGGTGTGCGGCGTGTCGGCCAGCAGCGCGCCCAGCCCGATCACGGTCCGTGCGTCCAGCTCGTGGCAGAGCTCGATGAGCTCCTCGCAGAAGCTGCGCCAGCGCATGTTGGGCTCGATGCCCCGGATGAGCACGACGTCGCGCCCGGACCCCGGCGGGCGGGCGACGGACACCCGCGTGGTGGGCCACTCGACACGGCGGCTGACGCCCTCGACGAGGGAGACGGTGGGCCGGTTGACCTGGAAGTCGTAGTAGTCCTCGGGGTCCAGCGCGGCGAGCGGGGTGGCGTCCCAGATGAGCTCGAGGTGCTCCAGCGCCCCGGTGGCGGCGTCCCCGGCGTCGTTCCAGCCCTCGAAGGCGACGACGACCACGGGGTCGTTGAGCCGGGGCAGGTCCTCAGGGGTGGACTTCGGGTCGATCACCCCTGGAAGCCTACGTCGCGGGAGGGGTCACGCCGCGGGACCGACGACCCGAGCGTGTGGCCCCCGTCGCCCGTTTCAGCGACCCCGCTACCCTTCCTCGATGTCGTCCCGCAACACGTCTTCCGCCGGAGGGACGTCGACCCTCCGCCCCGACGTCACCGCCGAGCTCACCGCCGCCCTCGGGCAGCGCATCCTCGTGCTCGACGGCGCGATGGGGACGGCGATCCAGCGCGACCGGCCCGACGAGGCCGGCTACCGCGGCGAGCGCTTCGCCGACTGGCCCACCGAGGTGCAGGGCAACAACGACCTGCTGTGCCTGACCCGGCCGGAGATCGTCACCGCCATCCACCGCGAGTACCTCGAGGCCGGTGCCGACCTGATCTCGACCAACACCTTCAACGCCACCCGCATCTCCCTGGGCGACTACGGCATGGGCGACCTCGCCGCCGAGATCAACGTCGCCGCCGCCCGCCTGGCGCGGGCCGAGTGCGACGCGATGACCGCGCGCACCCCGGGGAAGCCGCGCTACGTCGTCGGCGCGATCGGCCCGACGAGCCGGACGGCGTCCATCTCGCCGGACGTCAACGACCCCGGCGCCCGCAACGTCTCCTTCGACGCGCTCGTCGCGGCCTACCTGGAGCAGGCGGGCGGCCTGGTGGACGGGGGCAGCGACGTCCTGCTGGTCGAGACGATCTTCGACACCCTCAACGCCAAGGCCGCCGTCTTCGCGCTGGAGACGCTGTTCGAGCAGCGCGGCCGCCGCTGGCCGGTGATGATCTCCGGCACGATCACCGACGCCTCCGGGCGGACGCTGTCCGGGCAGGTCACCGAGGCGTTCTGGCACTCGGTGCGGCACGTGGCCCCGCTGCTGGTCGGCCTGAACTGCGCGCTGGGCGCCAAGCAGATGCGGCCCTACCTCGCCGAGATCGCGCGGGTCGCGGACACCCACGTCTCCTGCTATCCGAACGCCGGCCTGCCCAACGCCTTCGGGGAGTACGACGAGTCCCCCGAGGAAACCGCCGCCCTCGTCGGGGAGTTCGCCGCCAGCGGGCTGGTCAACCTGGTCGGCGGCTGCTGCGGCACGACCCCGGCGCACGTGGCCGCGCTCGCCGCGGCGGTGGAGGGCACGACGCCCCGCACGCCGGCGCAGGCCCGGCCGGCGCTGCGCCTGTCGGGCCTGGAGCCGCTGACCGTGGACGAGGACAGCCTGTTCGTGAACGTCGGCGAGCGTACGAACATCACCGGCTCCGCCCGCTTCCGCAACCTGATCAAGACCGGCGACTACGCCACCGCGCTGGCCGTCGCCCGCCAGCAGGTGGAGGCCGGGGCGCAGGTCATCGACATCAACATGGACGAGGGCATGATCGACGGCGTCGCGGCGATGGACCGCTTCACCAAGCTGATCGCCGCCGAGCCGGACATCTCCCGCGTGCCGGTCATGCTCGACTCCTCGAAGTGGGAGGTGATGGAGGCCGGCCTGAAGAACGTCCAGGGCAAGCCGATCGTCAACTCCATCTCCCTGAAGTCGGGGGAGGAGGACTTCGTCCGCCAGGCCCGGCTGTGCCGCAAGTACGGCGCGGCGGTGGTGGTCATGGCCTTCGACGAGGCCGGCCAGGCCGACTCCCTGGAGCGGCGGACGGCGGTCTGCCGGCGCGCCCACGCCATCCTCACCGAGCAGGTCGGCTTCCCCGCCGAGGACGTCATCTTCGACCCCAACATCTTCGCCGTCGCCACGGGCATCGAGGAGCACGCCCGCTACGGGCTGGACTTCATCGAGGCGACGCGCTGGATCAAGGAGAACCTGCCCGGCGCGCTCGTCTCGGGCGGCGTCTCGAACGTCTCGTTCTCGTTCCGGGGCAACAACCCGGTGCGCGAGGCGATCCACTCGGTCTTCCTGTACCACGCGATCGCCGCCGGCCTGGACATGGCGATCGTCAACGCCGGCGCCCTCGAGGTCTACGAGGAGATCCCGCGGGAGCTGCGGGAGCGGATCGAGGACGTCGTCCTCGCCCGGCGGCCGGACGCGACCGAGCGGCTGCTGGAGATCGCCGGTGACCACGCCGGGGACGGCGCGGCGCGTGAGGTCGCCACCGACGAGTGGCGGGCGCTGCCGACGGGGGAGCGGATCACCCACGCGCTGGTCAAGGGCATCGACGAGTTCGTGGAGGCCGACACCGAGGAGCTCCGCGTCGAGATCGCCGCGCGCGGCGGCCGCCCGCTGGAGGTCATCGAGGGCCCGCTGATGGACGGCATGAACGTCGTCGGCGACCTGTTCGGCGCCGGGAAGATGTTCCTGCCGCAGGTGGTGAAGTCCGCGCGGGTGATGAAGAAGGCGGTCGCCCACCTCATCCCGTTCATCGAGGCGGAGAAGCAGCCCGGCGACGTCGAGCGCACCAACGGGACGGTGGTCATGGCCACGGCCAAGGGCGACGTGCACGACATCGGCAAGAACATCGTCGGCGTGGTGCTCCAGTGCAACAACTACTCGGTCATCGACCTCGGCGTCATGGTGCCGGCCCAGAAGATCCTCGACACGGCCAAGGAGGAGGGCGCCGACATCATCGGCGTGTCCGGCCTGATCACGCCGTCCCTCGACGAGATGGTGCACCTGGCCGCGGAGATGGAGCGGCAGGGCTTCCAGCTCCCGCTGCTGATCGGCGGCGCCACCACGTCGCGGGCGCACACCGCGGTGAAGGTCGACCGGCACTACTCCGGCCCGGTCATCTGGGTGAAGGACGCCTCCCGGTCGGTGCCCGTGGTCGCCGCCCTGCTGTCCGACGAGCAGCGCCCGACGCTGCTGGCCGACACCGCGCGCGACTACGGAGCCCTGCGCGAGCGGCACGCCGCCCGGCAGGACACCCGGACGATGCTGCCGCTGCCCGCCGCGCGGGCGGCCGCGCCCGAGATCGACTGGAGCGGCTGGTCCCCGCCGCGACCCCGGATGCTGGCCGACGGCGGCCCGTTCGTGCGCGCCCTGCTCGACCAGCCCATCGAGGAGCTGCGCGCCTACATCGACTGGCAGCCGTTCTTCACCGCCTGGGAGATGCGCGGCCGGTTCCCCGACATCCTCAACAACCCGGCGACGGGGGAGGCCGCCCGGCGGCTGTACGAGGACGCCCAGGAGATGCTCGACCGCATCGTCGGGGAGCGGTGGCTGCGGGCCAACGGGGTGTTCGGGCTGTTCCCGGCCAACCGGGTGGACGACGAGGACGTCGCCGTCTACACCGACGAGTCGCGCCGCGTCGTCCGGGCCACCCTGCACCAGCTGCGCCAGCAGACCGAGGGCCGCGACGGCGCTCCGCGGAAGTCCCTGGCCGACTTCGTCGCACCCGCCGGGACCGGGCTGCCGGACTTCGTCGGCGCGTTCGCCGTCACCGCCGGGATCGGCCTGACCGAGCGGGTGATGGCGTTCAAGGCGGCCCACGACGACTACAGCGCGATCCTGCTGGAGGCCCTCGCCGACCGGCTCGCCGAGGCCTTCGCCGAGCGGCTGCACCAGCGGGTGCGCACCGAGTTCTGGGGCTACACGCCCGACGAGCACCTGGACAACGACGCCCTGATCGCCGAGCGGTACACCGGCATCCGGCCGGCGCCGGGCTACCCCGCCTGCCCGGAGCACACCGAGAAGCAGACCATCTGGGAGCTGCTGGACGTCGAGGCCGTCGCCGGCATCCAGCTCACCGAGAGCATGGCGATGTGGCCGGGCGCGGCGGTCAGCGGCCTGTACCTCGCCCACCCGCAGGCGCGGTACTTCAACCTGGGGCGGATCGGGCGCGACCAGGTCGAGGACTACGCGCGCCGCAAGGGCTGGACCGTCACCGAGGCCGAGCGGTGGCTCTCGCCCAACCTCGGGTACCGCACCGAGGACGAGTGAACCGGTCGCCGCTGCGTCGCCGACGTCACCGGCCGCGCAGCGGCGGACGGCGGGCCCCCGCGCCTACCGTGGACCTGATGGACACCCCGCGCAGCGCCGCCCTCACCGACCTCTCCGCCGGACCGGGCGCCCGGGTGCGGGCGGTGCTGTTCGACATGGACGGCACCCTCGTGGAGACCGAGCAGTACTGGGGCGAGGCGATGGCCGCCCTCGCCGAGCGGCTGGGCGGGCGCATGTCCGCCGCCGCCCGTGAGCGCACCGTCGGCACCAGCATGCGCGTGGCGATGGACATCCTGTACGCCGACCTCGGGGTGGTGCGCACCGAGGAGCAGTTCCAGGCCGACACCCGGTGGATCGAGGACCGGGTCGCGGAGCTGATGAGCGGGGAGATCCACTGGCGGCCCGGGGCCCGGGAGCTGATCGCCGAGGTGCGGTCCGCCGCGATGCCGACCGCGCTGGTGACGACCACGCCGCGCCGGCTGGCCGACCTCGTGCTCGACGCGATCGGCCGCGCCTTCCCGGACGTGCCCCCGTTCGACGTCACCGTCTGCGGCGACGAGGTCCCCGCCCGCAAGCCCGACCCGGCGCCCTACCTGCAGGCCATGGCCGCGCTCGGCGTGGACCCGGGCGACTGCGTGGTGCTGGAGGACTCCGTCGCCGGCAGCACGGCCGGCCTCGCCGCGGGCGCCGCGGTGCTCGGCGTGCCCTCACTGCAGCCGCTGCCGCCGGCACCGGGCCTGGTGCTGCGCGACACCCTGGCCGGCGTGGGATTGCCCGAGCTGCACGAGGTGCTCGCCACCGCCCGGGAGACCGTCGGGGCCTAGCTCCTAGCCGGCCAGTGGCACCTCGCGGCCGCGGGACACCACCAGCCGGGGCCGCTGCAGGCCCGTGACGTCGCGACCCACGTCGCCGTCGGCCAGGAGCAGGTCGGCGTCCAGGCCGGGGGCCAGCCGGCCGGTGCGGGAGCCCAGCCCGCAGGCGCGGGCCGCCCGCCCGGTGGCCGCCGCCAGCGCCTCGGCCACCGGCACCCCGCACGCGCCGACCAGGTCGGCCACCGCCATCGGGACGAGCCCGTGCCGCTTGACCGGGCCGATCCCGGCGTCGGTGCCGGCGAGGAGCGCCACCCCGGCCTCCCACAGCCGGGCCGTGGTGGCCAGCTGCGTCTCGAACGAGGCACCGGTGGCCACCATGCGCGCCTGCACGTGCGGCGGCGGCTCGAGGCCGGGCTCGCGGCCCAGCGTCGGGCACACCAGCGTGCCGGCGGCAGCCAGACCGGCCGCCAGTTCCGGCGGGATCCGCACCCCCTGCCGCGTCAGGCAGCTGCAGTGCTCGATGCCGTCGACCCCGGCGGCGAGGCCCTGCTCCACGGCGGTGAGCGCGTGGGCGTGCGCGGTCACCGGCAGCCCGTGGCGGTGCGCCTCGTCCACCACCGCGCGCAGCTCCTCGAGGCTGAACTGGCAGGCGGCGAGGTCGGTACCCGGCGTCAGCAGGCCGCCACTGGCCATGATCTTCACGACGTCGGCGCCACGCTCCGCCCGCTCCCGCACCGCCCGCCGCAGCGCGTCGACGCCGGTGGCCTCGCCGCCCATCAGGGCGCAGTGCCCGCCCGGGGAGGTGAGCGGCGGCCCGGCCGCCACGATCGTCGGCGCGTCGTCCGCCGGGGCCCGCTCCACCACGGCCCAGTGCGCGTCGCCGAGGTCCCGGACCGCGGTCACCCCGGCGCGCAGGTGCTGCTGCCCGGCCTCGGTGATGATCGCGTGCAGCGCGGCGGGGGAGAGCTCGCCGAGCTGGTCGAGGGCCCGGGGCCCGGTGTCGGCGCAGAGGTGGACGTGGGTGTCGACCAGTCCCGGCAGCAGGGTGGTGTCGGGGAGCTCGGTGACCGGGCACCCGGCCGGCGCGGCGGCCGAGCCCGCCTCGACGCCGGTGAGCGTGCCGCCCTCGACCAGGACGAGGGCGCCGCCGGGCAGGAAGCGCTCGCCGTCGAAGGCCCGCTGGGCCCGGTATGCCCGCATCCGGTCACTGTCGACCCGGGGCGGCGGTCAGCGGAAGGGGGACCCCGGACGGCCACGCCCGGGCGGCCGCGGCCTCCGGCTAGTCGCGCTCGACGATGGGCAGGGTCGGCCAGCCGGCCGCCGCGACGGCCTCGGCCGGGAAGGGCGGGGGCGTGCCGCCGAAGGCCGGGCACAGGGCCTGGTGGTCGCACCAGTCGCACAGCCGGGTCCGGTTGGGCCGGAAGTCGCCGGTGGCCACGGCCCGCTCGATGGCGCTCCAGATGGCGTGCAGAGTCCGCTCGAAGCGGATCAGCTCGCCCTCGTCGGGGGCGTAGGTCAGCGCGTCGCCGTCGCCCAGGTAGAGCAGCTTGAGCTGGCTGGCGACCACGCCGCGGGTGCGCCACAGGACCAGCGCGTAGAACTTCATCTGGAACAGGGCCTTGCCCTCGAACGCCTCGCGCGGCATCGACCCGGTCTTGTAGTCGACCACCCGCAGGGCCCCGTTGGGCGCCACGTCCAGCCGGTCGACGTAGCCGCGCAGCAGCAGCCCGTCGGGCAGGGTCACCTCGACCAGCTGCTCGCGCCCGTCCGGCTCGATGCGCGACGGGTCCTCCAGGGAGAAGTAGGTCTCCACCAGCCGGCCGGCCGAGGCCAGCCAGGCCTCCAGGGACTGCCCGGCGGGCTCGTCGTCCGCGGCGCCGCCCTCCGCGAACAGCTCGGCCACCTCGGGGTCGGCGCGCAGCTCCTCCCACGCCGGGGGGACCAGCGCGCGGGCGGCGTCGACGGTGCGCTGGCGGGCCGGCAGGTCGTAGAGCTTCTCCAGCACCGTGTGCACGAGGGTGCCGCGCAGCGCGGCCAGGCTCTTGCGCTCCGGCAGCCGGTCGATCGTCCGGAACCGGTAGAGCAGGGGACAGGTCTTGAAGTCCGCCGCGCGGCTCGGGGAGAGCGAGGGCCGGCGCGGGGTTCGCTCCGGCGCCGGCCCTGCGTCGCCGACGGGGGCGTCCGGGGAAGAGGCAGCGCCGTCCGTGGGCTGCCCGGTCTGCACCATCGTCGTCACGTCCTCGAGGCTAGGTCGGGGTGCCGACAGTTCCGAGCGCGCGCGCCGAGACGCTCCGCACGCACTCCGTAGGCTGGCCGCCCGTGGACGACCAGCAGCCGACGACCGAGCCCGCCGACGTGCCCGAGACGACCCCCCGGACGCCGGTGCCCGGGGCCTTCGCCGTCGGCGACCGGGTGCAGCTCACCGACCCCAAGGGCCGGCTGCACACCGTCGTCCTCGAGCCCGGGAAGCTCTTCCACACCCACCGCGGCGCCATCGCGCACGACGACCTCATCGGCGCGCCCGAGGGCTCCGTCGTCCACTCCACGGCCAACACCGGCTACCTCGCCCTCCGCCCCCTGCTGGCCGACTTCGTGCTGTCGATGCCGCGGGGCGCCCAGGTCATCTACCCCAAGGACGCCGCCCAGATCGTCGGCTCCGGCGACATCGGGCCGGGGATGCGGGTGCTCGAGGCCGGCGCCGGGTCCGGGGCGCTGACCTGCTCGCTGCTGCGCGCGGTGGGGGAGCGGGGCACCGTCACCAGCTACGAGCGGCGGGAGGACTTCGCCGACGTGGCCCGCGCCAACGTGGGCGCCTTCTTCGGCGAGGTGCCCGGGAACTGGTCGCTGCGGCTCGGTGACCTCGCCGGGCACCCGGCGGAGGAGGCCGTCGACCGGGTCGTGCTGGACATGCTCGAGCCGTGGGCGGTGCTGCCCACCGTCGCGGCCGCGCTGCGCCCGGGCGGCGTCCTGATCGGGTACGTGGCGACGGTGACCCAGATGTCCACCTACGTCGAGGCGCTGCGCGCGCAGGGCGGGTGGACCGAGCCGTACGCGTGGGAGTCCCTGGTGCGGCCCTGGCACGCCGTCGGGCTCGCCGTCCGGCCCGAGCACCGGATGGTCGCCCACACCGCCTTCCTGGTCACCGCCCGGCGGCTGGCCGAGGGCGTCGTGGCACCGATCCGGCAGCGGCGGGCCCAGAAGGGCTGAGGCCCGGACGCCTCCGCCGGGCCGGCAACACGCCCGTGCCCGAGGTGTGACCGGGTGCTACCGCGAGCCCTGAGCACCCTGTCGTGGGGCGTGTATAGATTGGCGTCCTGGCTCTCCCGATGTGTGCGGAGGTGCGCGATGGGCCTGGGTCCCGACGAGTTCCGAGCGCGGCGTGAGCGTGACGTCGCGGCACTGCTCAGCCAGATCTCCTACCTCGAGGAGGAGATCGGCCTCCTCCGCCGCAAGGTGGCCGAGAGCCCCCGCCAGGTGCGGGCGCTCGAGGAGCGGATCGCCGAGGCGGAGGGCCGCGCGGCCTTCCTCTCCGAGCGCAACGACAAGCTGACCAGCACGCTCCGTGACGCCCGCGAGCAGCTGGTGACGCTCAAGGAGGAGGTCGACCGGCTCGGCCAGCCGCCCTCCGGCTACGGCGTCTACCTGGGCCGCCACGACGACGGCACGGTCGACGTCTTCACCGGCGGCCGCAAGCTGCGCGTGTCGCTCTCCCCGGCGGTGGAGCCCGACGACCTCCGGCACGGCCAGGAGGTCATGCTCAACGAGGCGATGAACGTCGTCGAGGCGTGCGGCTTCGAGCGCGCCGGCGACGTCGTCATGCTCAAGGAGCTGCTGGAGCCGGTGGACGGCGTCACGCCGCGGGCCCTCGTCATCGGGCACACCGACGAGGAGCGGGTGGTCTACCTCGCCGACTCGCTGACCGACCAGCCGCTGCGCAGCGGCGACTCGCTGCTGCTGGAGACCCGCTCGGGGTACGCCTACGAGCGGATCCCCAAGAGCGAGGTCGAGGAGCTCATCCTCGAAGAGGTCCCCGACATCGACTACTCCGACATCGGTGGCCTGGCCCGGCAGATCGAGCAGATCCGCGACGCGGTGGAGCTGCCGTTCCTGCACGCCGACCTGTTCCGCGAGTTCGAGCTGCGCCCGCCGAAGGGCATCCTGCTCTACGGTCCGCCCGGCTGCGGCAAGACGCTGATCGCCAAGGCCGTCGCCAACTCGCTGGCCAAGAAGGTGGCCGCGATGCGCGGCGAGACCAGCACCAACTCCGGGCGCAGCTACTTCCTCAACATCAAGGGCCCCGAGCTGCTCAACAAGTACGTCGGCGAGACCGAGCGGCACATCCGGCTGGTGTTCCAGCGGGCCCGGGAGAAGGCCAGCGAGGGGACGCCGGTCATCGTCTTCTTCGACGAGATGGACTCGATCTTCCGCACCCGCGGCTCGGGCGTCTCCTCGGACGTGGAGAGCACGATCGTCCCGCAGCTGCTCAGCGAGATCGACGGCGTGGAGGGCCTGGAGAACGTCATCGTCATCGGCGCCTCCAACCGCGAGGACATGATCGACCCGGCGATCCTGCGGCCCGGCCGGCTGGACGTGAAGATCAAGATCGAGCGTCCGGACGCGGAGGCCGCGCGCGACATCTTCAGCAAGTACCTGACCACCTCGCTGCCGATCCACCCCGACGACCTGGCCGAGCACGGCGGCAGCCGCGAGGCCACCATCGGCGGGATGATCCAGCGCACCGTCGAGCGGATGTACACCGAGAGCGAGGAGAACCGGTTCCTCGAGGTGACCTACGCCAACGGTGACAAGGAGGTCCTGTACTTCAAGGACTTCAACTCCGGCGCGATGCTGCAGAACATCGTCGACCGCGCCAAGAAGATGGCCATCAAGGAGCGGCTGGAGGCCGGGCCCGGCGGCGGGCTGCGGGTGGGCCACCTGATGGCGGCGTGCCTCGACGAGTTCAAGGAGAACGAGGACCTGCCCAACACCACCAACCCCGACGACTGGGCGCGGATCTCGGGCAAGAAGGGCGAGCGGATCGTCTACATCCGCACGCTCATCAGCGGCAAGGGCACCGAGTCCGGCCGCGCGATCGACACCGCGACCAACACCGGCCAGTACCTGTAAGAGGACGCCGCACCCGGCCCGGTCCCCGCTGCGGGGGCCGGGCCGTCGGCGTGCCGGAGCGTCGGTCCGGGCCCCCGCGAGCCGGGCGGGTGCGTCCCGGACGGCGTCGGCGGGGCGGCCTAGGGTTGGTGCATGAGTGTGCGGCGGGTCATGGGCACCGAGGTCGAGTACGGCATCTCGGTGCCCGGCCAGCCGTCGGCGAACCCGACCACCCTGTCCAGCCAGGTGGTCAACGCGTGGGCGGTGGCCGAGGCGCCGACGCCGCGCCGGCCGCGCTGGGACTTCGAGGAGGAGTCGCCGCTGCGCGACGCCCGCGGCTTCGACCTGTCCCCGGCGCAGGCGCTGGACCACAACGACCTGGACGAGGACTCGGGGATGGCCAACGTCATCCTCACCAACGGCGCCCGGCTCTACGTGGACCACGCCCACCCGGAGTACTCGACGCCGGAGGTCACCAACCCGCGCGACGTCGTCCTGTGGGACAAGGCGGGGGAGCAGGTCATGGCCGAGGCCGCCCGCCGGGCGGCGCGCATCCCGGGCACCGTGCCGATCCAGCTCTACAAGAACAACACCGACGGCAAGGGCGCGTCCTACGGCTCGCACGAGAACTACCTCATGGACCGCCGGACGCCGTTCCTCGACATCATCCGCGGCCTGATCCCGTTCTTCGTGACCCGCCAGGTGTTCGCCGGTTCCGGGCGGGTGGGCATCGGCACCGAGAGCCGCACGCGCGGTTTCCAGCTGTCCCAGCGCGCGGACTTCTTCGAGGTCGAGGTCGGCCTCGAGACGACCCTCAAGCGGCCGATCATCAACACCCGCGACGAGCCGCACGCCGACGCCGACAAGTACCGCCGGCTGCACGTGATCATCGGCGACGCCAACCTCGCCGAGCTGTCCACCTACCTCAAGGTCGGCACCACGTCGCTGGTGCTGGCGATGATCGAGGCCCGCACCCTCACCCAGGACCTCAGCATCGAGGAGCCGGTGGAGGCACTGCAGGCGATCAGCCACGACCCGTCGCTGTCGCACAAGGTCCGGCTGCGCGACGGACGGCGGATGACCGCCCTCGACGTGCAGGAGGCCTACCTGGAGATGGCGCAGCGGCACGTCGACCACCGCGGGGAGGGCGACGAGCAGACCGACGACGTGCTGCGCCGCTGGGCCGAGGTGCTCGAGGACCTGCGGGTGGACCCGATGCGCCTGGCCGACCGGCTGGACTGGCCGGCCAAGCTGCGCCTGCTGGAGGGGTACCGGAGCCGCGACGGCCTGAGTTGGGGCGACTCCCGGCTGCACCTGGTCGACCTGCAGTACTCCGACGTCCGGCCGGACAAGGGGCTCTACCACCGGCTGGTGGCCCGCGGCTCGATGCAGCGGCTGCTGGCCGACGACGAGGTGGCCCGCGCGGTGGGGCACCCGCCCACGGACACCCGGGCCTTCTTCCGCGGCGAGTGCCTGCGCCGCTACCCGGCCCAGGTGGCGGCTGCGTCCTGGGACTCGGTGGTGTTCGACCTGGGCCGCGAGAACCTCGTGCGCATCCCGACGATGGAGCCGCTGCGCGGCACCCGCGACCACGTGGGCGGGCTCTTCGAGGCGACGTCCTCGGCGCAGGAGCTCGTCGACACGATCACCCGCGGCTGAGGGCGTCCACCGCCGGCCGGCCGACACCCGTTCGTCACCCGGCGCGGGTAGCTTTCTGACCAGGCAGCAGCCACTCAGACCTGGAGGCACCCATGGCCACGAGGGACACCGGCGGTCAGCAGCGCACCACGCGCACGCGGGAGGAGACCGAGGACGTCGAGGGCTCGGTCGACACCGAGGTCGCCGAGCGTCACAAGGAGATGAGCGAGGACGTCGACTCGATCCTCGACGAGATCGACGAGGTCCTCGAGGAGAACGCCGAGGAGTTCGTTCGGAGTTATGTGCAGAAGGGCGGCCAATGAGCCATCTCTGGCGCCACGCCGAGAATGGTGGTCGAGAAGTACTGCAACGATCGTGGTGAGCTGAGGCCGGCCGCCGAGTTCACGCGCGATCGAGCCCGGCGAGACGGCCTCGGCTTCTAATGCATGGAGGGGCACGAGTGGTGCCCGGACTGCGGTCTGGTCGAGCCGATGGACGACTTCGCCCGGAACGCCGGGCAGCCGTCCGGGCGGGCGCCCTACTGCGAGTTCTGCCACAACGTGCGGGGCAAGGCGTTCCAGGAGAGGTACGGCGGATCCCGCACCCATCACCTCACGCGCCGCTACGGGATCACGGCCGGAGATGCTGACGCCATGCTCACCGCCCAGGGCGGCCTCTGCGCGATCTGACCCGTTCCTGCTCCGGATGGCTGCCTTCTACGTCGAGGGGCACCGGGAGCGCCAGGCGCTCACGTTGCTCCAGGAGTCGGGCGGGCGGTCCGGGTGAGCCCAGCCGGCCGGGGAGCCCGCCGGTAGGGTCGCAGCGACGCCCGGGACGGTCCGGCAGGACCAGGTCTGCCGG
Source organism: Geodermatophilus sp. CPCC 206100 (assembly GCF_048569675.1). Taxonomy (NCBI): domain Bacteria; kingdom Bacillati; phylum Actinomycetota; class Actinomycetes; order Geodermatophilales; family Geodermatophilaceae; genus Geodermatophilus; species Geodermatophilus sp. CPCC 206100. The sequence goes on along the minus strand of NZ_JAQISV010000029.1, from coordinate 8,255 downwards.
GCGCCGGACCAGCGGGGAACGCCGACACGGTGCGGCGGGAGAGGCGGATACGTGAGCGAGTCGTCAGCCGGCCGGAGCGGGTTCCCGCCCGCCTACCTGGACCGGGTGGGTTCCTCGTTCACCGACTTCCTCGCGACGGCCGCGCCGGACCTGCTGCCCGGCCGCCGGGCCGTGCCGCAGCTGCCCGTCGGTGACCTCGCCCCGCACGGCACCACGATCGTCGCGGTGACCTACGACGGCGGCGTCCTCATGGGCGGCGACCGGCGGGCCACGATGGGCAACCTGATCGCCAGCCGGGACATCGAGAAGGTCTACCCGGCCGACGCCTGGTCGGTCATCGGCATCGCCGGCGCCGCGGGCATCGCCATCGAGATGGTCAAGCTCTACCAGGTGGAGCTCGAGCACTACGAGAAGATCGAGGGCCTCACGCTCTCCCTGGACGGCAAGGCCAACCGGCTGGCGCAGATGATCCGCGGCAACCTCGGCGCCGCCCTGCAGGGGCTGGCCGTGGTGCCGCTGTTCGCCGGCTTCGACCTCGACGCCGCCGAGGGGGTCACCCCGGGCCGGATCTTCAGCTACGACGTGACCGGCGGGAACTACGAGGAGCGCGGCTACTCCGCCGTCGGCTCCGGCTCCATGTTCGCCCGCAACTCCCTGAAGAAGACCTGGCGGCCCGGCCAGTCCGGTGCGGCCGCCACCCGGTGCCTGGTCGAGGCGCTCTACGACGCCGCCGACGACGACTCCGCCACCGGCGGCCCCGACCCCGTGCGCCGGCTGTACCCGATCGTCTACCGGGTGGACGCCGAGGGCGCGGTCCGCCTGACCGACGACGAGGTCGCCTCGATCGCCGCCACCATCGTCGACGAGCGGTCCGCCGCGGACGGGCAGGGCTGACGCCATGACCATGCCGTACTACGCCTCGCCCGAGCAGCTCATGCGGGACCGCTCGGAGTACGCCCGCAAGGGCATCTCCCGCGGCCGCAGCGTCGCGGTCGTCACCTACGTCGACGGCGTGCTGTTCATCGCCGAGAACCCGAGCTCCACGCTGCACAAGGTGGGCGAGCTCTACGACCGCATCGGCTTCGCCGCGGTCGGCCGGTACAGCGAGTTCGAGAGCCTGCGGGTGGCCGGCGTCCGGCTGGCCGACGTCCGGGGCTACTCCTACAACCGCCGCGACGTCACCGGCCGGGTCATCGCCAACGCCTACGCGCAGACCCTCGGCGCGATCTTCACCGAGCAGATGAAGCCCTACGAGGTGGAGCTGTGCGTCGCCGAGGTCGGCGACACCCCCGAGACCGACCAGCTCTACCGGCTGACCTTCGACGGTTCGGTGGTGGACGAGCCCGACTTCGTCGTCATGGGCGGTCAGGCCGAGGCGGTCAGCACCCACCTGCGCGAGCACTACCTGCCCGGCATGGGCCTGGCGGAGGCGCTGCGGGTCGGCGTCGAGGCCCTGTCGGCGGTCAGTCCGGCCACCAGCGGGGCCAACGGCGGCGGCCCGGCGCTGCTGACCGCCGAGCAGATGGAGGTCGCCGTCCTCGACCGCCGGCGGCCCAAGCGGGCGTTCCGGCGGGTCGTCGGCGCCGCGCTGCGGACCCTCCTGGAGGGCGGCGACACCGCCGCGGCCGAGGCCGCGGAGGAGCCGCACACCGCGGCCCACGGCCCCAGCACCCCCCAGCCGGGCACCCCGGCCGGACTCGGCGACCCGGCGGCCCCCGACACCGGCGGCACCGCCGGCAGCGGGGGACAGGCGCCCACCACCTGAGGCAGGGCCCCGTCCTCCCCACCCCTCACGGGCTCGGGGCGGTGCCCTGGACGGGGCCGCCGGCCGATCGACGCTGACCGTGCGTCGCAGGCGGGCCAGTGTCGGGATGGGCGCCTAGAGTCGGATCGTGGAACGACGGATCTTCGGTATCGAGACCGAGTACGGCGTCACGTGCACCTTCAAGGGCCAGCGCCGGCTGTCCCCCGACGAGGTGGCCCGCTACCTGTTCCGCCGGGTGGTGTCCTGGGGGCGCAGCTCGAACGTGTTCCTGCGCAACGGCTCCCGGCTCTACCTGGACGTGGGCAGCCACCCGGAGTACGCCACGGCCGAGTGCGACGACCTGACCGAGCTGGTCGTGCACGACAAGGCCGGTGAGCGGATCCTCGAGGGCCTGCTGGTCGACGCCGAGCAGCGGCTGGCCGAGGAGGGCGTCACCGGCGACATCTACCTGTTCAAGAACAACACCGACTCGGCCGGCAACAGCTACGGCTGCCACGAGAACTACCTGGTCGGCCGGCACGGGGAGTTCAGCCGGCTGGCCGACGTCCTCATCCCGTTCCTGGTCAGCCGGCAGATCGTGGTCGGCGCGGGCAAGGTGCTGCAGACCCCGCGCGGGGCGATCTACTGCGTCAGCCAGCGCGCCGAGCACATCTGGGAGGGCGTCTCCTCGGCCACGACCCGGTCGCGACCGATCATCAACACCCGCGACGAGCCGCACGCCGACGCCGAGCGCTACCGGCGGCTGCACGTCATCGTCGGCGACTCCAACATGAACGAGACGACGACGCTGCTCAAGGTCGCCGTCACCGACCTGGTGCTGCGGATGATCGAGGCCGGCGTCCCGATCAAGGACATGACGCTGGAGAACCCGATCCGGGCCATCCGCGAGATCAGCCACGACATGACCGGACGGCGCAAGGTGCGGCTGGCCAACGGCCGGGAGATGTCGGCGCTGGAGATCCAGTCCGAGTACCACAGCCGCGCCGCGGAGTTCGTCGACCGCGAGGGCTTCGGGCCGGTGCACCGGCAGATGCTGGAGCTGTGGGGCCGGGTGCTCAAGGCGGTGGACTCCGGCGACCTGTCGCTGATCGACCGGGAGATCGACTGGGCCACCAAGTACACGATGATCGAGCGCTACCGGGCCAAGCGGGACCTGCCGCTGTCCCACCCGCGGATCGCCCAGATGGACCTCGCCTACCACGACATCAGCCGTCGGCGCGGCCTGTACTACCTGCTCGAGCGCAACAACCAGGTCGACCGGGTGGCCCACGAGCCGCGGGTGTTCGAGGCCAAGAACGTGCCGCCGCAGACCACCCGTGCCCGGCTGCGCGGGGAGTTCATCCGCAAGGCCCAGGAGAAGCGCCGCGACTTCACCGTCGACTGGGTGCACCTCAAGCTCAACGACCAGGCCCAGCGCACCGTCTTGTGCAAGGACCCCTTCAAGGCCGTCGACGAGCGCGTCGACAAGCTCATCGCGTCCATGTGAGGGAGCAGCGGAGTGCCACGGGCGCGGCATCCGCGCCGTGGCACCCCGCTCAGGCCTCGTCGGGCAGGGGCACCCGCAGCGCGGCGTAGCGGCCGGCCGCGGCCGCGGCGAGGAAGTACGCGCGCTCCTCGGGCCAGCCGCGGCCCATCGTCGACAGCGGCACCGGGGACAGGCCGAGGGCGTCCTCCAGCCCGTCCACGTCCATCCAGACGACCGGGTTGCGCTCCGGTTGCCCGGCCAGGTCGTCCTCCACCTGCCCGCCGAGCTCCGAGCCCAGCCCGCGCGGCGCCACGAGCGTGACCCCGGCCAGCGCCACCCGCCCGAAGGCGGTGAGCGAGTGGTGGGAGACCCCGCGGTGGCGGGGGCGCGGATCGGCGTCGGAGATGCGCAGCGCCCCCACCGGGTGCCCGCCCAGCACCGACACGGCGTTGCACGCCTCGCCGGCGGCCACCCCGGAGAAGCCCCACGGCGTCCCGGTGCCCAGGTTGCCCGGGCCCTGGGTGACGATCGCGACGTCGGCCCCGAGCACGTGCTTGGCGGCCAGCAGCCCGGTGTGCAGGGTGACCGCCTCCACGTCCCCGCCGAACGCCTGGCCGACGGTGACCACGCCGGCCAGCGACGGCCCCAGGGCCGCCAGCGTCCGGGAGAAGCCCGCCACCAGCGCGCCGCCGTCGGTCATCACGTAGGCGACCCGCAGGTCGGGGTCGGTGCCGAGCACGCCGATGAGCACCGCCGGCAGCGCCGAGTGCAGGTCGGCCACGACGACCGGCATGCCGGCCAGGTCCTCGGCGTCGGCGATGGTCCGGTGGTGCTCGGTCTCCTGCTCGTCGACGCCCTGCACCGTGACCTGCAGCGGGGTGTAGCGCGCCTTCACCAGGTGGCCGGGGCCGGCCGGGTCGGGCGGCAACCGGTCGGGGACGGCGACGACCAGCGCGTAGCCGCCGGTGCCCAGCCGCTGCGCCCAGGCGGTGGTGTTGAGCAGCACCTCGTCGCCGACCTCGGGCACGCCCACCAGCGAGGGGTGCGCCAGCGCCCGCACCTCGCCGTCCTCCGGGACCTGCACGGTCAGTTCCTGCGCGTCGCGCCAGGACCGCCCCACCGTGGTCACCGTCCCGCGTCGCCACCGGATCCGCTGCACCGTCGTCGCTGCTTCCCCCACGTCCGCAGAGTAGGGACCCCGGTGCCCCCCGCGCCTCGCAGGCTCGATGCGGGCGCCTGCACCGGGGCCGGCCTGGGCGGCGGCTGCGAGTGGCGGGGGACAGGGGGTCCGTGACTAGCCTGTGCGCGTGGCGGCGAAGCGGGCGGAACGGCTGGTGAACCTGGTCATCGCCCTGCTCGGCACCCGGCAGTACGTGACCGCGGCGAAGATCCGGGCCACCGTCCCGGGCTACGAGCCCGACGACGGCAGCGCGCGCGCCGACGAGGCCTTCAAGCGGATGTTCGAGCGGGACAAGGCCGAGCTGCGCGAGATGGGGGTGCCGCTGGAGACCGGCCGCACCAGCGTCTTCGACACCGAGGACGGCTACCGGATCGCCCGCGCCGACTACGAGCTGCCCGAGATCACCCTCACCGGCGAGGAGGCCGCGGCGGTCGGCCTGGCGCTGCGGCTGTGGGAGTCCGCGCAGCTGTCGGGCGCCGCGCACAGCGCGCTGGTCAAGCTCAAGGCGGCGGGGGTGGACGTCGACACCGGCCGCACCATCCCGCTGCAGCCGCGGCTGGACTCCGACGAGCCGGCCTTCGAGCCCTGCTACGTCGCCGCCCGCGACCGCCGGCGGCTGGAGTTCGACTACCGCCGTCCCGACGAGGCCACGCCGGCCTCCCGCAGCGTCCAGCCCTGGGGCGTGGTCGCCTGGCACGGCCGGTGGTACCTGGTGGGGCTGGACCTGGACCGGGGGGAGCGGCGCTCGTTCCGGCTGTCCCGGGTGGTCGGCACGCCGCGGGCGGTGGGCCCGGCCAACGCCTTCGAGCCGCCGGAGGGGGTCGACCTCGCGGCCATGGTCGCCGGGCAGTTCGGCGCCGAGGAGCACCTCGTCGTCGTCCGCGCCCGGCCGGGCACCGCGATCGGGCTGCGCCGCCGCGCGGTCTCCCTCGGCCCGGCCGAGGACGGCACCGGTCAGGTGGAGGACCGGCTGCAGCTGCGCACCACCGCGCCGGGGCGGCTGGCCGACGAGCTGGCCGCCTACGGTCCGGACGTCGTCGTCGAGGCGCCGGCCGAGGTGCGGGAGGCGGTCGTGGCGCGGCTGACCCGGTTGGCGGCGATGGCATGAGCGCCGCCGCCGCCACCAACGACCGGATGACCCGGCTGCTGTCGCTCGTCCCGTACCTGACCGCCCGGCCCTCCGGCGTGCCGCTGGCCGAGGCGGCCCGCGACTTCGGCGTCCCCGAGCGGCAGCTGCGCCGCGACCTCGAGCTGCTGTGGATGTGCGGCCTGCCCGGCTACGGGCCCGGCGACCTCATCGACCTGGCCTTCGAGGGCGACCGGGTGCGGGTCACGTTCACCGCGGGCATGGTGCGGCCGCTGCGGCTGACCACCGACGAGGCGGTCGCGCTGGTCGTCGCGCTGCGCACGCTGCTGGAGCTGCCCGGCCTCGCGGAGCGGGAGGCGGTCAGCCGGGCCCTGGCCAAGGTGTCGGCCGCCGCCGGCCACGCCGCCGAGCGGGTCACCCCGGTGGCGCTGTCGGTGGACGCCCGGGAGCAGGCGCTGGCCGTCGTCCGGGAGGGGCTGGAGCGCGGGCGGGCCCTGCACCTGCACTACTACGTGCCCACCCGGGACGAGCGCACCGAGCGCACGGTCGACCCGATGCGGCTGCTGCTGGTCGACGGCAAGTCCTACCTGGAGGCGTGGTGCCGCCGCGCCGAGGGGGTCCGGCTGTTCCGCCTGGACCGCGTCGACGACGTCGTCGTCCTCGACGAGCCGGCCACCCCGCCGCCCGACGCCCCCCAGCGGGACGTCGACAGCGGGCTCTACCAGCCCGAGGCCGGCTCCCCGGTCGTGCGCCTGCGGCTGGAGCGCACCGCCCGCTGGGTGGCCGAGTACTACCCGGTCGAGGAGGTGCGGGAGGTCGACGACCCGCCCGGCGGGCTGGCCGTCGCCGTCCGCACCGCGGACGTGGCCTGGGCCAAGCGGCTGGTGGCCTCCCTCGGCGGCGCCGCGACCGTCGACGAGCCGGCTCCCCTCGCCGCGGAGCTGGCCGCCGACGCGCGGGCGGCCCTCGCGCGCTACTCCGCCGACGTGCCGCCGGTCCGCGGCGCCGACGGCTAGGGTCGGCCCGTGCTGCTGGTCGTGTGGATCGTCGTCGCCGTCCTCGCCGTCGTCGTCCTCGCGCTGCTGGGCCACGGGCTGGTCGGCGCGCTCGGCCGGCTGCGGCGGGAGGTGACCGCCTTCGAGCAGGAGCTGCGGCCGGTCGTGGCGCAGGTGCAGGCGGCCGCCGTTCGCGCTCGGGACACCTCGTCCTCCCCCTGATTTCACCCTCCGACCCCCCGGTTGCGGGGGAGTCGGCGGCCGTCCGGGCACGTAGCATCGTCGTTGTCACCTCGACCTGCTGGAGGACGAAATGGCCGGACTCGGCCCCCTGGAGATCGGCCTGATCCTCTTGGCCATCCTGCTGCTCTTCGGGTACAAGAAGCTGCCCGACGCATCCCGCTCCCTCGGCCGCTCGCTGCGGATCTTCAAGGGCGAGATGAAGGGCATGAAGGACGACGACGTGCGCGGCAAGGACGCCGCCCGGACCGCTCCGGTCCGCGGCCAGGTGCTGCCGCCGGCCGGTCCCGACGCCGCCGTCCTCGAGGCCGAGGCGCAGGCCGCCGAGGCCCGGGCCGCCGAGCTGCGGGCGCGCGCCGCCCAGCAGACCGACAGCCCCCGCTGACCCTCCACCCCGGCACCACGATGAGCGACGACGCCTCGCGGCGGTCCCGCGTGCGGCGACGCCGCCCGCCGCGGGACCCGGCCGCGACGATGACGCTCATCGCGCACCTCACCGAGCTGCGCAACCGCGTCGCCAAGTCGCTGCTGGCCCTCGCGCTGGGCACCGTCGTCGGATTCCTCTGGTACGACCACGGCCTGCTGACCTTCCTCACCGAGCCGTACTGCGCCCTCCCCGGCGACCTGCGGCTGCAGGGGGACGACCAGTGCCGCCTGGTCGTGCTCGACGTCTTCGGCGGTGTCCTGCTGCGGCTGAAGATCGCGGTGATCGCCGGTGCGGTCATCTCGGCGCCGTTCTGGCTCTACCAGCTCTGGTCGTTCGTCACCCCGGGCCTCAAGCGCAACGAGAAGCGCTACACGGTCGGCTTCGTCGCCGCCTCGACGCTGCTGTTCGCCCTCGGTGCGGCACTGTCCTACGTCACCCTCCGCAAGGGCCTCGAGCTGCTGCTCACCCTGGCCGGCGACGAGGTGGCCTTCCAGCTCACCGCCGAGCTGTACCTGGGCTTCGTGATCAGCCTGCTGGTCGCCTTCGGGCTGTCGTTCGAGCTGCCGCTGATCGCGGTGGCGCTGAACCTGGTCGGCATCCTCAGCTACGACACGCTGCGCAAGAGCCGGCGGTGGATCTTCTTCCTCACCGTCGTCTTCGCCGCCTTCGTGACGCCGACCCAGGACCCCTTCACGATGCTGGCGATGGCGCTGCCGATGGTGGTGCTGTTCGAGATCGCCATCCAGATCGCCCGGATCGTGGACAAGCGCCGCGCCAAGCGGGCGGCCAACGAGCACTTCCACGACGTGGGTGACGACGAGGCCTCGCCGCTGGACGCCGCCCCGTCCGAGCTCGACGCCGCACCCACCCCGCTGGACGACCTGCACCGCACCCCGGCCGACGGTCCGGCCCGCTCCCGCGGCTGAGCTCCCTGACGCCCGGCCCGCGCGGGCCCGCGGCGGGCCCCGGCAGGGGTGCCGGCGCGGAGGTCGCCGTCCTGATCAGCCCCGCCGCCGGCCGCGGCCGGGCCCGGGTGGCGGCCGCGGGCGTCCTCGACGCGCTGCGCGGAGCGGGCCTCGCCCCCCGCGTGCTGCCC